>NZ_OZ038524.1:252500-255000 GCF_964036635.1 Tenacibaculum dicentrarchi | reverse complement strand
CTATACGAGACTATCACTCTCTTTGGTTTGTCTTTCCAGACAATTCTAGTTCTCTTAGACGCTAATGTCGCAGCCCTACAACCCCAACACTGCCGTAACAGTATTGGTTTGGGCTAATCCGCGTTCGCTCGCCACTACTAACGGAATCACTATTGTTTTCTCTTCCTCCGGTTACTTAGATGTTTCAGTTCACCGGGTTTGCCCCCTTGCGGGTGATATGTCTTCAACATACCGGGTTGCCCCATTCGGAAATCTACGGATTATAAGGTATGTGCCCCTCCCCGTAGCTTATCGCAGCTTATCGCGTCCTTCATCGCCTCTGAAAGCCTAGGCATCCGCCATACGCCCTTATTTAGCTTATTGTACTTTTTGCTCTAAACATTACTGTTTAGAACGAGCTCTTTATAATTATTATTTTTATAAAAATATTGTGTTAATCTTGCGATTAACTCTCTATCTTGATTTCTTTACGATATCATTTTACCAATATGTCAATGAACTTTAATAATTACGAATGATGAATTACAAATTTATAATTCATAATTTTCAATTCGTAATTGAATTGTGGAGAATATCGGAGTCGAACCGATGACCTCTTGCGTGCAAGGCAAGCGCTCTAGCCAACTGAGCTAATCCCCCATTTGAAATTCAGAATTATGAATTCAGAATTACGAATTTAGAATCCTCTAGTTTCCAGAATTTCCTTTCTAACAACTTACTCTTTGTAGTCTCGGGCAGACTCGAACTGCCGACCTCTACATTATCAGTGTAGCGCTCTAACCAGCTGAGCTACGAGACTATAATAGCTTATTATTAGTGTGTTTTAAAATTAACAGCAAAGAGTAAAATTTCCCTTTTGTAACTCACCATCTTTCTCTAGAAAGGAGGTGTTCCAGCCGCACCTTCCGGTACGGCTACCTTGTTACGACTTAGCCCTAGTTACCAGTTTTACCCTAGGTCGCTCCTCGCGGTAACGAACTTCAGGCACCCCCAGCTTCCATGGCTTGACGGGCGGTGTGTACAAGGCCCGGGAACGTATTCACCGGATCATGGCTGATATCCGATTACTAGCGATTCCAGCTTCACGGAGTCGAGTTGCAGACTCCGATCCGAACTGTGATATGGTTTATAGATTCGCTCCTATTCGCATAGTGGCTGCTCATTGTCCATACCATTGTAGCACGTGTGTAGCCCAGGACGTAAGGGCCGTGATGATTTGACGTCATCCCCACCTTCCTCACGGTTTGCACCGGCAGTCTCTCTAGAGTCCTCAGCTTAACCTGTTAGCAACTAAAAATAGGGGTTGCGCTCGTTATAGGACTTAACCTGACACCTCACGGCACGAGCTGACGACAACCATGCAGCACCTTGTGATCTGTCCGAAGAAAACTCTATCTCTAAAGCTGTCAGACCACATTTAAGCCCTGGTAAGGTTCCTCGCGTATCATCGAATTAAACCACATGCTCCACCGCTTGTGCGGGCCCCCGTCAATTCCTTTGAGTTTCAGTCTTGCGACCGTACTCCCCAGGTGGGATACTTATCACTTTCGCTTAGTCACTGAACCGAAGTCCAACAACTAGTATCCATCGTTTACGGCGTGGACTACCAGGGTATCTAATCCTGTTCGCTCCCCACGCTTTCGTCCCTCAGCGTCAGTATATACGTAGTAGACTGCCTTCGCAATCGGTATTCTAAGTAATATCTATGCATTTCACCGCTACACTACTTATTCTATCTACTTCCATATAACTCAAGTCAATCAGTATCAAAGGCAGTTCCATCGTTGAGCGATGGGATTTCACCTCTGACTTAATTGACCGCCTGCGGACCCTTTAAACCCAATGATTCCGGATAACGCTCGGACCCTCCGTATTACCGCGGCTGCTGGCACGGAGTTAGCCGGTCCTTATTCTTACAGTACCGTCAAGGATCTACACGTAGATCGGTTTCTTCCTGTATAAAAGCAGTTTACAACCCATAGGGCAGTCATCCTGCACGCGGCATGGCTGGTTCAGAGTTGCCTCCATTGACCAATATTCCTCACTGCTGCCTCCCGTAGGAGTCTGGTCCGTGTCTCAGTACCAGTGTGGGGGATAATCCTCTCAGACCCCCTACCTATCGTTGCCATGGTAAGCCGTTACCTTACCATCTAGCTAATAGGACGCATAGTCATCTTGTACCCATAAATGTTTAATAGTGTTCCGATGCCGAAGCACTACATTATGGAGTATTAATCTTCATTTCTAAAGGCTATCCTCCTGTACAAGGCAGATTCTATACGCGTTACGCACCCGTTCGCCGGTCGTCATCTATGCAAGCATAATGTTACCCCTCGACTTGCATGTGTTAAGCCTGCCGCTAGCGTTCATCCTGAGCCAGGATCAAACTCTTCATTGTATATTTTAAATAATATTAATGAATAAGTTTCAAAAGAATTTAACTTCGTTAGAAGTTGTGGTTATTCTACTCTTATTTACGCTGTCAATTTCAATATTTTCA
>NZ_OZ038524.1:245000-247500 GCF_964036635.1 Tenacibaculum dicentrarchi | reverse complement strand
TGTGATCTGTCCGAAGAAAACTCTATCTCTAAAGCTGTCAGACCACATTTAAGCCCTGGTAAGGTTCCTCGCGTATCATCGAATTAAACCACATGCTCCACCGCTTGTGCGGGCCCCCGTCAATTCCTTTGAGTTTCAGTCTTGCGACCGTACTCCCCAGGTGGGATACTTATCACTTTCGCTTAGTCACTGAACCGAAGTCCAACAACTAGTATCCATCGTTTACGGCGTGGACTACCAGGGTATCTAATCCTGTTCGCTCCCCACGCTTTCGTCCCTCAGCGTCAGTATATACGTAGTAGACTGCCTTCGCAATCGGTATTCTAAGTAATATCTATGCATTTCACCGCTACACTACTTATTCTATCTACTTCCATATAACTCAAGTCAATCAGTATCAAAGGCAGTTCCATCGTTGAGCGATGGGATTTCACCTCTGACTTAATTGACCGCCTGCGGACCCTTTAAACCCAATGATTCCGGATAACGCTCGGACCCTCCGTATTACCGCGGCTGCTGGCACGGAGTTAGCCGGTCCTTATTCTTACAGTACCGTCAAGGATCTACACGTAGATCGGTTTCTTCCTGTATAAAAGCAGTTTACAACCCATAGGGCAGTCATCCTGCACGCGGCATGGCTGGTTCAGAGTTGCCTCCATTGACCAATATTCCTCACTGCTGCCTCCCGTAGGAGTCTGGTCCGTGTCTCAGTACCAGTGTGGGGGATAATCCTCTCAGACCCCCTACCTATCGTTGCCATGGTAAGCCGTTACCTTACCATCTAGCTAATAGGACGCATAGTCATCTTGTACCCATAAATGTTTAATAGTGTTCCGATGCCGAAGCACTACATTATGGAGTATTAATCTTCATTTCTAAAGGCTATCCTCCTGTACAAGGCAGATTCTATACGCGTTACGCACCCGTTCGCCGGTCGTCATCTATGCAAGCATAATGTTACCCCTCGACTTGCATGTGTTAAGCCTGCCGCTAGCGTTCATCCTGAGCCAGGATCAAACTCTTCATTGTATATTTTAAATAATATTAATGAATAAGTTTCAAAAGAATTTAACTTCGTTAGAAGTTGTGGTTATTCTACTCTTATTTACGCTGTCAATTTCAATATTTTCAATGAACCTAGTTTTTTTTAAAAAACCAGAGATAAGAATAATCTTATCATTTTTTGTAGAAATGTTAGAATCGAACTAACTGACATATTATTGTCATTTCCAAATTTCTTTAATCGTTACGCTTTCTGAAAGCGGTTGCAAATATACATTCTTTTATTTGTTTTAAACAAGTTAAAATTAACTTATTTTTTACATTTTATTAATGTGATACTTAACGATGTTTTGAGGAACAGTTGTTAACTTTTAAACTTGCGTTTTCCCGTTAGCGGTTGCAAATCTACAACCTTTTTCTAAACTAACAATGGCTTTTTTTATTTATTTTAAAAGCATTTTATTAACCACTGATTATAAACACATTATAGTTTTTATTTTTTTATTACTTTTTAAAGTTTCTTTAATTATTTAAAGATAAATCAGACTTTTTAAGCTTTTTTATTGATAATTTATTTTTGAAAATTCTTCATTTTAAAAGTAGATAATTTAAAATATAGCGGATTTTAATGTTAAATAATCTAATGCCTAGCCCCGATTGAAGCAATTGTTTGAGCTCTTTTTTGTTTTTCTTTTCGAAAAAACAAAAAAAGCGAGTGCGGAAAGCGGGTTATTGCTTCTGAATATTATTATTTTAAAAGATAAATAAATCCTTTTTTATCTTTATTAACACTATTTTATTCAGATAAATAAAAATCCAATCTAAAAATTAAGAAAGTAACTAAAAGTTATTTTGAGTTTTGATATTATTTTTCAATAAATAAATTGTTTTTAGTTATTTTCTAGATGTAAGAGTCTATTTAGCTCTATTTTCAACAGTAACCAAACTTCACAGGTTTTTAAAACCTGTGAGGTATAATTAAGTATTTAAACTTAATTTATATGTTATCCACTACTTGATTCATTTTAACTTTGGGTAAATAAACTAATCTTTATATTTTTTTTAGAAAAACAAAAAATAAGACACAAAAAAAACCTCAATCTATAAAGATTGAGGTTTCAAAGAAAGGCAACGACCTACTCTCCCACCATTGGCAGTACCATCGGCGCAAATGGGCTTAACTTCTCTGTTCGGGATGGAAAGAGGTGAGCCCCATTGCGATAATCACCTTAAATCGTTTCAGTATATTTCAACTGTATAAGTTAACATATTGGTAAAAATTATATCATAAATTATCAAAAAGAGTTTCGCTTGCGCCCTTACGAGCGCAAGACTTTCTACATAAGCCTATGGGTTATTAGTAATACTCGGCTATGACATTACTGCCTTTACACCTGTATCCTATCAACGTGGTAATCTTCCACGACCCTTTAAAGAAATCTCATCTTGTGGTGGGTTTCGCGCTTATATGCTTTCAGCGCTTATCCCTTCCCAACGT
>NZ_OZ038524.1:240000-242500 GCF_964036635.1 Tenacibaculum dicentrarchi | reverse complement strand
CACTATTGTTTTCTCTTCCTCCGGTTACTTAGATGTTTCAGTTCACCGGGTTTGCCCCCTTTCGGGTGACATGTCTTCAACATGCCGGGTTGCCCCATTCGGAAATCTACGGATTATAAGGTATGTGCCCCTCCCCGTAGCTTATCGCAGCTTATCGCGTCCTTCATCGCCTCTGAAAGCCTAGGCATCCGCCATACGCCCTTATTTAGCTTATTGTACTTTTTGCTCTAAACATTACTGTTTAGAACGAGCTCTTTATAATTATTATTTTTATAAAAATATTGTGTTAATCTTGCGATTAACTCTCTATCTTGATTTCTTTACGATATCATTTTACCAATATGTCAATGAACTTTAATAATTACGAATGATGAATTACAAATTTATAATTCATAATTTTCAATTCGTAATTGAATTGTGGAGAATATCGGAGTCGAACCGATGACCTCTTGCGTGCAAGGCAAGCGCTCTAGCCAACTGAGCTAATCCCCCATTTGAAATTCAGAATTATGAATTCAGAATTACGAATTTAGAATCCTCTAGTTTCCAGAATTTCCTTTCTAACAACTTACTCTTTGTAGTCTCGGGCAGACTCGAACTGCCGACCTCTACATTATCAGTGTAGCGCTCTAACCAGCTGAGCTACGAGACTATAATAGCTTATTATTAGTGTGTTTTAAAATTAACAGCAAAGAGTAAAATTTCCCTTTTGTAACTCACCATCTTTCTCTAGAAAGGAGGTGTTCCAGCCGCACCTTCCGGTACGGCTACCTTGTTACGACTTAGCCCTAGTTACCAGTTTTACCCTAGGTCGCTCCTCGCGGTAACGAACTTCAGGCACCCCCAGCTTCCATGGCTTGACGGGCGGTGTGTACAAGGCCCGGGAACGTATTCACCGGATCATGGCTGATATCCGATTACTAGCGATTCCAGCTTCACGGAGTCGAGTTGCAGACTCCGATCCGAACTGTGATATGGTTTATAGATTCGCTCCTATTCGCATAGTGGCTGCTCATTGTCCATACCATTGTAGCACGTGTGTAGCCCAGGACGTAAGGGCCGTGATGATTTGACGTCATCCCCACCTTCCTCACGGTTTGCACCGGCAGTCTCTCTAGAGTCCTCAGCTTAACCTGTTAGCAACTAAAAATAGGGGTTGCGCTCGTTATAGGACTTAACCTGACACCTCACGGCACGAGCTGACGACAACCATGCAGCACCTTGTGATCTGTCCGAAGAAAACTCTATCTCTAAAGCTGTCAGACCACATTTAAGCCCTGGTAAGGTTCCTCGCGTATCATCGAATTAAACCACATGCTCCACCGCTTGTGCGGGCCCCCGTCAATTCCTTTGAGTTTCAGTCTTGCGACCGTACTCCCCAGGTGGGATACTTATCACTTTCGCTTAGTCACTGAACCGAAGTCCAACAACTAGTATCCATCGTTTACGGCGTGGACTACCAGGGTATCTAATCCTGTTCGCTCCCCACGCTTTCGTCCCTCAGCGTCAGTATATACGTAGTAGACTGCCTTCGCAATCGGTATTCTAAGTAATATCTATGCATTTCACCGCTACACTACTTATTCTATCTACTTCCATATAACTCAAGTCAATCAGTATCAAAGGCAGTTCCATCGTTGAGCGATGGGATTTCACCTCTGACTTAATTGACCGCCTGCGGACCCTTTAAACCCAATGATTCCGGATAACGCTCGGACCCTCCGTATTACCGCGGCTGCTGGCACGGAGTTAGCCGGTCCTTATTCTTACAGTACCGTCAAGGATCTACACGTAGATCGGTTTCTTCCTGTATAAAAGCAGTTTACAACCCATAGGGCAGTCATCCTGCACGCGGCATGGCTGGTTCAGAGTTGCCTCCATTGACCAATATTCCTCACTGCTGCCTCCCGTAGGAGTCTGGTCCGTGTCTCAGTACCAGTGTGGGGGATAATCCTCTCAGACCCCCTACCTATCGTTGCCATGGTAAGCCGTTACCTTACCATCTAGCTAATAGGACGCATAGTCATCTTGTACCCATAAATGTTTAATAGTGTTCCGATGCCGAAGCACTACATTATGGAGTATTAATCTTCATTTCTAAAGGCTATCCTCCTGTACAAGGCAGATTCTATACGCGTTACGCACCCGTTCGCCGGTCGTCATCTATGCAAGCATAATGTTACCCCTCGACTTGCATGTGTTAAGCCTGCCGCTAGCGTTCATCCTGAGCCAGGATCAAACTCTTCATTGTATATTTTAAATAATATTAATGAATAAGTTTCAAAAGAATTTAACTTCGTTAGAAGTTGTGGTTATTCTACTCTTATTTACGCTGTCAATTTCAATATTTTCAATGAACCTAGTTTTTTTTAAAAAACCAGAGATAAGAATAATCTTATCATTTTTTGTAGAAATGTTAGAATCGAACTAACTGACATATTATTGTCATTTCCAAATTTCTTTAATCGTTACGCTTTCTGAAAGCGGTTGCAAATATACA
>NZ_OZ038524.1:0-235000 GCF_964036635.1 Tenacibaculum dicentrarchi | reverse complement strand
CCACCGCTTGTGCGGGCCCCCGTCAATTCCTTTGAGTTTCAGTCTTGCGACCGTACTCCCCAGGTGGGATACTTATCACTTTCGCTTAGTCACTGAACCGAAGTCCAACAACTAGTATCCATCGTTTACGGCGTGGACTACCAGGGTATCTAATCCTGTTCGCTCCCCACGCTTTCGTCCCTCAGCGTCAGTATATACGTAGTAGACTGCCTTCGCAATCGGTATTCTAAGTAATATCTATGCATTTCACCGCTACACTACTTATTCTATCTACTTCCATATAACTCAAGTCAATCAGTATCAAAGGCAGTTCCATCGTTGAGCGATGGGATTTCACCTCTGACTTAATTGACCGCCTGCGGACCCTTTAAACCCAATGATTCCGGATAACGCTCGGACCCTCCGTATTACCGCGGCTGCTGGCACGGAGTTAGCCGGTCCTTATTCTTACAGTACCGTCAAGGATCTACACGTAGATCGGTTTCTTCCTGTATAAAAGCAGTTTACAACCCATAGGGCAGTCATCCTGCACGCGGCATGGCTGGTTCAGAGTTGCCTCCATTGACCAATATTCCTCACTGCTGCCTCCCGTAGGAGTCTGGTCCGTGTCTCAGTACCAGTGTGGGGGATAATCCTCTCAGACCCCCTACCTATCGTTGCCATGGTAAGCCGTTACCTTACCATCTAGCTAATAGGACGCATAGTCATCTTGTACCCATAAATGTTTAATAGTGTTCCGATGCCGAAGCACTACATTATGGAGTATTAATCTTCATTTCTAAAGGCTATCCTCCTGTACAAGGCAGATTCTATACGCGTTACGCACCCGTTCGCCGGTCGTCATCTATGCAAGCATAATGTTACCCCTCGACTTGCATGTGTTAAGCCTGCCGCTAGCGTTCATCCTGAGCCAGGATCAAACTCTTCATTGTATATTTTAAATAATATTAATGAATAAGTTTCAAAAGAATTTAACTTCGTTAGAAGTTGTGGTTATTCTACTCTTATTTACGCTGTCAATTTCAATATTTTCAATGAACCTAGTTCTTTTTTAAAAAAACCAGAGATAAGAATAATCTTATCATTTTTTGTAGAAACGTTAGAATCGAACTAACTGACTTTAAATTGTCATTTCCAAATTTCTTTAATCGTTACGCTTTATGAAAGCGGTTGCAAATATACATTCTTTTATTTGTTTTAAACAAATTAAAATTAACTTATTTTTTACATTTTATTAAAATGATACTTAACGATATTTTAAGGAACAGTTGTTAACTTTTAAACTTGCGTTTTGTTGTTAGCGGTTGCAAATCTACGTCCTTTTATTGGACTGACAAGGGGTTTTATTTGTTTATTTTAAAAGTATTTTATTAATCGCTGATTACTAGGAGATTGATTTGTGTGTTTTTTTATCTTTTATGTTCTATTAGTTTTAAAAAGTAGGATTCTGCTAAAATTAGCACGTATTAATATCTGAAATTATGGTTTTTTGGCCTGTTAAAAGTGGTTAAAAACAGCTTCGAATGTTTTGTTTTGCTATTTTAGTAATAGATTTTTATTTGTTTTTTTGATTTTAAGACTGATAAAGTTCTCGATACTATTTTTTTGAAAGAAAAAAAATCACTCGAACTGACAGTTTATTTTCGTTAATAGGAATTTGCTTCCGATTTTTAGGCTGATTTCTGGGGTTCTCATTTTGATGCGATGCTGAAATAAATTTAGCAGGATGTTTTGAATTACCTAAACAGGATGAAAATCATTAGAACTGACAATTGTTCTTCGTTAATGGGAATTTCGTTTTGAATGCTCCAAACAAGAACAAACCTCACAGGTTTTTAAAACCTGTGAGGTTTAAGTTTTACTGCTCGAAATGATAGTATAAACTTTGCCTAAATTATAGTTAAGTTCTCGAATTATTAAAAAAAGTACAAATGCCTAGCCCCGATTGATGCTTTGTTTGAGCTCTTTTTTTGATTTTTCTTCAAAAAAAAGCGAGTGCGGAAAGCGGGTAATTGCTTCTAGAAAAAAAATCAATAAAAAAACCCTCAATTAGAATTGAGGGTTTTAATGAATTTTAGTAAAAACTAATTAACTATTTCTACTACTTATATGAAATTCTTCGTAGGTTTCTAACAAACTCATAAGCGCAGAAACTAAATCTTGTGTTTCTAATAAAACACTAAAGTATAATGTAGTGTTTTTAGGGCTTGTTTCGTCTGTTCTAATACGTGCTACTTGCTTTTCAATAGAATTAGATACGTCTTTTAATAACTGTTTCTTTTCATTAATAATTAATTCTAAATTATCAAAACTTCTATTGTCGAAAGTAGTACTAATATCGTCTAAAAGCTTAGAAAGCGTATTATCAATACTCTTTAAATCAGCTAATTGCCCTGATTTTAAATTTTTATGATTATTATTAACGTGTTTAAAACTAGCTCTAGAAATATAACTAATAGATTGTGCAACATCTTGTAAATAACCTAATACTAAAATGTAGAATCTACTAGCTTGTACCGAGGTTTCATCTAATGATTTAATAAAGTAGAAAACGCCATCTTTTAACCCGTCAATTTCATCGTTTAATTTGGCTACGTGCTTATCTGTTTTACGTAACTTGTTTAAATCGTGTTCCGCTAAATCATTTACAACATTGGTATATAATTTATTTACACGACTTGCTACTCCTGCAATATGATCGGCACTTTCTTCAATTACTCCGTTAATGGTAATTAATTCTGCGCGTTCTATATGGATTTGCTTTTTTTCTTCTTTTGATTTTTTTCTGTGGATTAATGTGTTTCTTGTTATTAAAAATATTACTACTAATAATAATACAGGAATCATTACCATACTCCAACTAATTAAATAAGCGATAATTCCTGCTGCTGCAAAAGCTATTATTGCAGTTAAAAACCATCCTCCTACTACATTAATTACACCCGCAACTCTATATACTGCGCTTTCACGCCCCCAAGCTCTATCGGCTAAAGAAGTACCCATTGCTACCATAAATGTTACATAAGTTGTAGATAATGGTAATTTCATTGAGGTTGCTATTGATATTAAAATACCTGCAACAATTAAATTTACTGCTGCTCTTACTAAATCAAAAGCAGGCATTTCGTATGTTTTATCTTTAGATAAATCTATAACTGGTTTTTGAAATTTAGCATCGACAAAAGCAAGTGTTTTTGCTGGAACTACTTTACGAATACCAGCGTTAATTAACATGGCTATTCTAACAACAATTCTTGATAATGGATTTGGTTGAAATTTTTCATGCCCTTCTCCTTGTCTTGATAAATTAATACCTGTTTTTATAACGTCTTGTGCTTTACTAGAGGTCCATAAAGTGACTACCATAATTGCTCCCGCTACTAATAATAACCATACATTAGATGGTACTTTTTTTGCTAAAATACCCATTGAAAATGCGTCTGCAGAAACTCCTGAAGCTTTCCAAGCATCATAAGAGTTTAATGCCGCAATTGGTACTCCAACAAAGTTTACTAAGTCATTTCCTGAAAAAGCCATTGCTAATGAAAAAGTTCCTATACCAATAATTAGTTTTAAAATATTTATTTTAAATACACTAATTAAAAATTGAGAAATTAAACTCCACACTACAAAACTTCCTGATATAATTAACAAGGTGTTTCCTTCTATAGAGCCCTTAATATCAGCATACCAAGGTGTACCTTTCATTCCTTTTATAATGATAAAGTAAGTAATTGCAGTAATTGCAAAACCACCAAATAAAGCACTTATATATGTTTTTCTTTTTGCGAAGTTAAAGCTATATATTAATCTTGATATAAACTGAACTATTGCCCCCACAGAGAATGCTACCACTACCGAAAGTAGTATTCCTTGTATAATTTCTACTGCTTTTTTATGGTTAATGTAATTCCAAATATCGGCAAATGATTGTGAATCGTTTGCTGAAATTTTTAGTAATGATATACAAACAGCTGCTCCTAGTAATTCAAATACAATAGAAACCGTTGTAGATGTTGGCATCCCTAGGGAGTTAAAAATATCAAGTAATAAAACATCGGTAATCATCACTGCCATAAAAATAAACATGATGTCTTGAAACATAAACATGTTCGGATTAAAAATCCCTTTACGAGCAACTTCCATCATACCACTCGAGGTTACGGCTCCAAAAAATACACCAACACTCGCAATTATCATAATATTACGAACCCGAATAGCTTTTGAACCAATTGCTGAGTTTAAAAAATTTACAGCGTCATTACTCACACCTACTACTAAATCGATGATAGCTAAAATAGCTAGCCCGATTAACATCAAAATATATGGATCTCCCATTTTTGGTTTTTATTTTTTTTTGCGAAATTACAAACAGTACTATACTGCCTATGTTAGGTTTATGTTATTTTTTTAAAAGTGTATGTCTATTTGTAAACGATACACTAGCTTATTGCTACTATTAACTACGTCTAAATAACTGATATCTGTCTGTACCTTAAGCTTATGACCTACTATATATTTTGACACGCCTAAGGTATATTGATTCTCTAAATTTCTTTTAGTAATTTTGTCTAAATCAATATTGGTGTAACGCCCAGATACTTCCCAGTTTTTTGCTAATAAATAAGCTGCTTGTAAATTTAAACCACTACCTATCTGAACAATAGCTCCTGTTGAAGTTCCGTCAGAATTTCTTGCAATAGGATTTTTAGCGTCTCTATAGGCGTATTCACCCATAAAAGAAAATCCTCTATATTTAAACATTGCATCAATAAATAAGGTTGAAATATCCGTTTTATGGTATATTCTGTCGGCTAATTTATGGTCTTTACTGTTATCAATATACATATAAGCTCCCTGATTACTTCTGTTTTTAACGGCATTATTGTTAAAATCATAACTCGTACCAATAGCTAATTTTGGCGTTTCTTCTCTTTTTAAATCACTTCCTTTATAATCGCCTTTACTTTTAAAATTTCCGAAAGGTAAAAATTCTAAACGTGCCGTATATTGATGCCCTCCAATATTTCCAGTGGTAATATTTCGTCCTTCTCCTTGTGCTATCGATAAAGTTTCACGAACAACAAAAGTATCTGCTATTTTAAAATGATGCCTTAATTGCAGCCCCATATCTCTATCGATATTAAAACGTTTATTTAATAAAGATCTATCTACTCCTTGAAGGTTTCCAGAAGAAACAATTCGTTCTCTGTTTCCTGGTAATTTAGTTTGCCCTAACCATAATTCAAAATTTTGATAAAAATTCCATTTTAAAACAGCATCTAAAATATATCGAGGTGCATTATTTGTAAATACCGATGCACCGCCAATATCTTTATTAGAAAGTCCTAATTCGACTTTATAGCTTAATTTTGGGGAAAATGCAAAACCATTAAATTTTAAACGAGCTCTTCTTATTAAAAATGAAGATTTTGGGTTTGATAAACCATTAGAATTTGAATGCCATTGTGCTGTTGTTAAAAACTGTACTCTTGCTCCAATATTCATTGACCAAGAGTTGTAATTTCCTTTTAAATTAAAGAGTCCTTTACCAAATTTAGGAGCATTTGATTCTTGTGTATAGGCACATGATAACACAAGCATGCTTACAATTGTAAATGCTATTTTTATGTTCATTAGTAGGTATTAGTTTTTGTCGATGCAAAGAACCATTACTAATGTTAACTTATCGTAAACACGATGTTAAATAAAAAAACTGCCTTGATCAGAGGCAGCTAGCCTAATAAAATAGTCGACAAAAACTAATATTTACCCAATGGCTTATTTCTCATAATAAGAGATACCAAAAATATTCCATTACATACAACTTGATATTAAGAGAGGTTTACTAAATTGTTACTTATGCTTTAAATGTATTTCTAAATAGGTTCAGTTATTTTTATTACTACTGTAATTATTTAATAAATAACTTATAAAATTAACTAATTAGATACAATCCTTTAATAAAAAACACCTCTAAAACACTTATTTTCGATGACATTTTTTCTGATTTTGGGCTTATTTTTTTCCTACGGATGAAAAATCATCTTGCTCTTTTACTTCCCATTGAGAATTATTGGTAGTTGTGCCAGCGCTTGTATCCCAAGTAATATTCCCTTTAACCACGCTCGATTTTCTAATTAAAGTATGATTTTGAGTCGCATTTTCAATACCTGCAACCGCCCAACCTTTGCCAGGATCTTCTCCTAATAAACCGATTACATCTATAACAGTATCGTTGTTTTTTAAAACAAGCGCATCATCACCATTAAAAGAAGCTACCGATGAGCTACTAGTTCCATTGTTTTTAATAACATCTGAAGCTCTCGAATTATAGATTACCAATACGCCACCTTTCGTTAAAACAACATTTACCAAACTACTTAATGCTAAAATTTTAGGCTTATCTGTTGATCCATTAATATGTAATTCAATCGTGTAATTAGACAGGTCTATATCGGTATTTGTACCATTGTAAATTTCAATATATTTGTTATTACTTGACCCTTCGGCATATTCTGAAAAGAATAAATCGCCCGTTGGTGCCGGATTAATTGGCGGAGGAATAACCACAGGCGTACATCCGTAATTTTCAGTAAAATTCACATCCAATTCGTCTCTGATATATAATTTAACACCATTATTTTGGGTTATTATTCCTGTAATAGCCCCTTTTTTAGTGCTGACTAAATTATTAGCAAACACAGCTTCTTTTTCTACGGATAAAAGCGCTAATTCATTTTCACAATTAGTAGTTAGCATGTTTTCACCTTGATAATTTTTAGTAATATCTTTAAACTGAACACCTTCAATTTTAACCAACTTACTTTGATAAACACCCGATAAAGCCTCTTCAAAAGTAATAGTTTCGGGCGTTGGTAATACGCTTGGTTGTGAGCTTATTATATTTGAATTTTCAACGTTTAAAGTAAGTACGCCATTTGGATTGGTTAATTTTAATCCGCCAACGGCTATTTCTACTTGATCGCCTATATTTAAGTTATGAATCGCTGTAAAATTTAATAAAATTCCTGCGGAAGCATCTTGTGCAAAAGCATTTTTAGTTGAAATATTGCCTTTAGAAGCATCCGAAGTTATACTTATTTTTAGTTTTAAATTATCAGAAATTACGGTTTCTTCTTCTTTAAAAAAAGCTTTTATCGTAGCAACATCAGCAAGTGTAGGATTATTAAAACAGCCATATTCTTCTGTGAAATTAACATCCGAAGTATTTCTAATCGTTAGTATTTTTTCACTTTCTAACATGGTAAAAACCCCTGTAATACTTCCTTTTTTATCAGGAATTAACAATCCTTTAAAATCTGAAAAAATACTATTTCTGAAAATTATTTTTTGCAATGAATCACAGGAAATTAATGTTCTATCAATTGAATAATTGACACTTCCTGCTTTTGGCCAGGCATATTGTAAACCTTTTGTTTCGGCTTGTATTTTATTAATTTTGATTAAAATATTTTGATGTTTTTCATTTAATTCACTTATTTTCAAAAGAACAGGCGTAATTTTTGCAATTTCAGCACCTCTGTCTATAAAACGAACATAATCGTTTACCCCAATTCTGTCAATGCCATTCCCGAAGCTATTTCGAACACCTATTTGATAACTTCCGTCTTTACTTTTACTTAAAAATAAACCTTTTAGTTTGATAAAAATTTTACGCCCAACAGCATAGCGTTCATGTAAATTGGTAGCGTTAATTTTCATTTCAAAACCAATTGTTGGGTTTTCAGGTGCATCTTGAATAAAGATAGATTTAAAAAAATTTCCTGACCTATCACTAGAAACCACATAGCCCGATGTTGTTAGTTCTTCTTTAATTTCAACCAAACTCCCTTGATATAAACTAGCAATTTGCGTTAATGATTTTAAATTTTCGTATTCTTTTTCCACTGATAAAGTTGGAAGTGAAAAATCGTCATCTCCTACGCAAGAAGAAAAAGGCACTACTATAAAAATGATAAAAACCAGGATACTTAGCTTAACTATTTTCATTTTTGATGTTTTAATTTTTTGAATTTTTAGAAGTATTTTTAAAACCTATAATTGATATTCAGGAAATAACTCGCCCCTCTTCCGTACCAATATTTTGTACCAAAAACAGGTGTTCCATTAGTATTATCAGTACTTTCTAAGCCATAATTAGCGGTTCGTCCCTGCTCGTATCCGCCTGTTTTATAGGCTTTATTTAACAAATTACTAACGCTTGCAAAAAAACCGATGTACTTATTTTGACCAACCCGCCAGGTTTTACCGCCAATGGCATTTAAGGTAAAATATCCGTCAAATTGTTCTTGAGTTAATAGTTTTTTAGCCAAATCGGCATCATAATTTGGGAAAAGCTGAGTATCATCTGAAATAAAAGAAGTCGTTCTTTTTATCGCCGAAGGAGCAACATATATTTTATCTAAATAATTACCTGTTAGCCCTACAAACCAATAATCAGGGTCTCGATAATCAAAACCAAAAGAATAACTTCTTTGCGGTCCTGAGGCTATTTTATAATTTTTAAGGCTTGCTTTTCCGTAGTTTTTGATACCTCTTTTATCAAAACCTGCCTTTTGTGAATCGGCACTTATTTCTGATGCTAACGTAATGTTTGGATTATTAGCATAAATATAGTGTCCTAAATTTGCGGCTGCCCGTAAGTTAAACGTTGATAATATGGGCGCTTCAACACCTAATTCGACACCTAAATGTTGCTTATTTATTCCTGTTAAAACCTCTTGAACAAAAAGATTCTCAGAACCTGTAAAATAAAAAGCAATATTACTAGCGTCTTTAATTGTAGTATAATATCCTGTAAGTTTTGCTTTTAAAAAGGGCATTCTTACAATATAACTGGCATCAAAAGTGCTTATTTTTTCATTTAATAAACGACTAACCGAAGCAACAGTTAAATTATTTGATCTTGAATTGGCAAAAGAATTTCGAATTGAAGGTGCTTTACTAGTATAACCCCCGTTAAAATTTAACAAATGCCGTCCTGAAATTTTATAAGTAGCCCCCGCTTTTGCGCCATAGCCCATAAAATTTAGCTTTTCAGAATATCCTAATGAGTTTGGAATTTTGATATTTGTAATATCACCAGGATAAATACCATTTTTAAACAAACCTTTTCGCTGATAACTGCTACTATTAACAGTTCCTGCGATAAAAAAATCTACTTTATTATATTTAAATTGTAATTGCACAAAACCGCCATATACTTTTGCCGCTATTTCATAATTATATTTAAATTTATCGCCAACTTTTGCTATTTTATTGGGGTGTAATAAGTCATTTTGATAATCATCTTCACCTAAATTTCCGAATTTATTGATATCTACATACCCCGTTGCGCCAAATAAATCAACAATACGTGCATAATTTTCAGAAGACAATATCGTATAATCTAAACTACCACTTAAGGTAATATTCTCATTTATTTGGGTATTTAGAATTGTTTTAAGGCTTAATTGAGTATCATCGGTACAATCTTCATAAAGTGAAAACAAGGCATTATCGGCAGTTTTTTCATTTCCTACATATAAATTTTTCCAATTTAGCTGTCCATCATTTTGAAAATTCACTAATGATTTATAGGCATTTTCAAAATCTTTACCGTAATAAGAATCTTTTAAAAAATAATTTGGCAATTTTCGATAATAAGTAGGGTTTGGATCATTTCCCCCGTTAAAATCAAGACGAGAATTGCCCATTTCTCCAAATTGATACGCAATTCCTGTTTCTAAAGTCGTTTTATTTGTCATATTCCAATAATGATTTAACATCAAAATAGGTTCTTCAATTCTTTTTACGCGTGCATTTCTAATTTTCCCGTTTTGATAGCCCCAATACGGATTGTATTTAATGCCCTTAATATCGTACACTTCTTGTGTATTTGCGGCAGATTTCCCTCTGCTATTTTTAGCATAAATAGCCGTGGTATTGATACTATGATTTTCATTTATTATTTTTTCTAAAGAGATAAAAAAGGAGTTTGCGTTATACATTGTACCGTTAATAAATCCTTGGGATGCCGTTCTTTTACTTGCTGATGCGGTAACTGCCCAGCCATTTTTTAAAATCCCTGAAGCATACATTGCCATAAAACGATGGGAATAACTTCTGTTAGAAGAAGCGTAGGAAATTCGGGCACTTTTTCTATAATCAGAAGCTCGAGTATTCATATTTGTTGCACCTAAAACACCGCCAAACGTATAATTTGAAGGCGATAAACCACTGCTAAAATTTTGATTTCGCAACACATCATTCAAACCGCCCCAATTACTCCATTGCGGACGACCGTTGTATAATTTATTCATTTCAAAACCATTGATAAGCACTTTTGAATTTTCAGACGCCAGCCCTTTAATACTATAAAAAGAAGCACTCCATTCGTAGGCGGCAGTTCGTAAATAAACATCTTTTGATGCCTGTAATAAACCTGCAATATTATCGGCCGTATTTGCATCATCGCTTAATTCATCATCTGTAAGTATAATAGTGCTTAAATCTTGGTATTGCGTAGTGGCTTCATATAAAAAAATAGTCCCTAAATTTATAGAATTGTCAGATACTTGCAACGGAAAAGTTTGAGTCTCAAACCCATTTAATGATACAGAAAGGAGTTGATTTCCTTTGGGTAAATTGTTTAAAATAAAAGTACCATCAACAGCAGTTGTACTGGTAATAGCTGTTTTTTTTATATGGATGCTAACGCCCGACAATGCTATTTCAGTATCGGCATGTACAAGGATTCCTTTTACACTATTTTGTGCATTTAAATCAAATAAACTTAAAAATAATAATAAAATTGTTATTGTAAATTTCTTCATAAATAACCCTTTACATATATTAAACCACTAGTACAAAACACCTTAGATTATAGCGTGTAAATTAAGCAGTATAGCTATTTTATTTGTTAAGCTATTATTAATAAATTTAGGTGTTTTTCATTACAGTATTTTTAAGCTTAAAATTTGATTTATTTTTGATGTAAAATTTCTTATGATGAAAAAAATAATAGTACTTACAATTATGCTAGTTATTAGCTTATTTTCTGACATACTATATGCTCAAAAAAAATATAAAATAAGAACTATTGGTTTTTACAATCTTGAAAACTTATTTGATACGATTAATGATACTTCAAAAAATGATGAAGCAAGCCCTATCATGGCTATCAAAGGAAATAAACAAAAGATTTATTGGGATAAAATTGATAAACTTAGCAGTGTTATTTTGCAATTAGGGGCTGAAAAAACAAAAACAAGCCCTGCTATTTTAGGTGTTGCCGAAGTTGAAAACAAAAAGGTTTTAGAAGATTTAATAGAATCGAAAAATCTTAAAAATAAAAAGTACGGCATTATTCATTTTGATTCTCCTGATAAACGAGGTATTGATGTTGGTTTATTATATCAGAAAAGATATTTTAAACCGATTCATTATGAAGCTTTCAATCCTCGTATTTATAAAAATAATAAAAAAGTTTATACCCGTGATATTTTGTGGGTTGCCGGATATTTAGATGATGAATTGATTCATATACTTGTAAATCATTGGCCGTCTCGCAGAGGTGGCGAAGCAAAAAGTAGGCCTTTACGAGAAAAAGCAGCCTACAGAGTTATCCAAATTATTGAAAAAATTAAAATAAATGACCCGAGCCCTAAGATTTTAATTATGGGTGATTTTAATGATGATCCGATTAATAGTAGCTTTAAAAAAGTTTTAAAAACGGTAGCGAAAAAGAAAAATTTAAAAAAAGAAGATCTTTATAATCCTTTTGAAAATATGTTTCGCCGAGGGTTTAATACTTTAGGGTATCGCGATAATATTAATTTATTTGATCAAATAATTATCAGCAATAAATTAGTTTCTTCTAGTAAAAGAAAAAAAGATTTTACGAGCTTTAAGATGTTTAAAACAGGGGTTTTTAATAAGCATTTTTTAACACAAAAAAAAGGGCGCTACAAAGGCTATCCTTTTAGAAGTTTTTCGTTTGGTAAATACAGCGGCGGCTATAGCGATCATTATCCTGTTTATATGTACTTAATTAAAGAAGACTAATTTTGTTTGATAAAAAAGATTGAGCTTGTAGAAATACAAGCTCCTATTTTTTAATTTTTACACAAATCGTCTAAATAGTTATTCATGCGCATTTGAAATAATGTTCCTTTCAATAAATCATCTATTTGCCCTAACTCAATATGTGATACTGCCATGCTTACTTTATCTGACGGGGTTTGTAGTAAAATAGATTTACAGTTATTTCCCCTAGTACAAGTAGCACAGTTTTTTTGACTTTTAGAATCGAGAACTTTTTCTAGAAATGATTCAATTTGGTTTTCGTTTAAATGAAAACCTGTATCTCTAAAAATTATTTGAATTAAAGTGTTCGTTGTGTCTTTCCAACAAAATGAAATACCTATTTCATTGTCGTATATTTTTATAATGTTTTCCATAGTTAAAGTTATTACGGCAACAAATATACATCTTATTTAGATTTACTCTAAATAAAATTAACGCTATTTTTAGTACTTATTATAAACAAAAAAAAGACACCTTAATAAGGTGTCTTTTTTTAATTATATATTTTAGAATGTTTTATTTCAACTTCTTCTTAACTGCAATTTCAGTATAAGCTTCAATAACATCTCTTTCAATAATATCGTTGTAACCTTTTATCTGAAGACCACAATCGTATCCTTTTGTTACTTCTTTAACATCGTCTTTGAAACGTTTTAATGAAGATAAGAAACCATCATGAACTACAATACCATCTCTAATAATACGGATTTTAGCATCTCTGGTTACTTTACCATTCATTACCATACATCCTGCAATATTACCAACTTTAGAAATTTTATAAACTTCTCTAATTTCAATATTACCAAGAATTTCTTCTTTCATTTCAGGAGACAACATTCCTTCCATGGCATCTTTAAGATCGTTAATAGCATCATAAATAATAGAATATGTTCTAATATCTACTTCTTCTCTATCAGCAATTACTCTTGCATTTGCTTGTGGACGTACATTAAATCCAACAATAATTGCATCTGAAGCTGTTGCTAATAATACATCAGATTCTGTAATTGCTCCAACTCCTTTATGTAAAATATTTACTTGAATTTCTTCAGTAGATAATTTCTGGAAAGAATCGGTTAAGGCTTCTACAGAACCATCTACATCTCCTTTTAAGATAATGTTTAATTCTTTGAAATCTCCTAAAGCAATACGACGACCAATTTCGGCTAAGGTTAATGTTTTTTGAGTTCTTACAGATTGTTCACGTTGTAATTGAGAACGTTTTGCAGCAATTTGCTTTGCTTCACGCTCATCTTCAAATACATTAAACTTATCACCAGCTTGTGGCGCACCGTCTAAACCTAAAATTGATACTGGTGTAGATGGCCCTGCTTCTTTTACTTTATTTCCTTTATCATCAAACATAGCTCTAACTTTACCACTATGTTTTCCTGCTAAAATATAATCTCCAATTTTTAAAGTACCTGCTTGTACTAAAATTGTTGATACATATCCTCTACCTTTATCTAATAAAGCTTCTACAACTGCTCCTTTAGCATTTTTATTAGGATTTGCTTTTAATTCTAATATTTCAGCTTCTAATAATACTTTTTCAAGTAATTCTTCAACACCTTGCCCTGTTTTAGCAGAAATTTCTTGCGATTGAATATTTCCTCCCCAATCTTCAACTAATAAATTCATAGCTGATAATTGTGTTTTAATATTATCTGGGTTCGCATTAGGCTTATCAATTTTATTGATAGCAAATATAATTGGAACGCCAGCTGCTTGTGCGTGAGATATTGCTTCTTTTGTTTGAGGCATTACATCATCATCGGCAGCAACTACAATAATTACTAAATCGGTTACTTGAGCTCCACGGGCACGCATTGCTGTAAAGGCCTCGTGACCTGGTGTATCTAAAAAGGCAATTTTTTGTTCTCCAACTGGTACAGCGTATGCACCAATATGTTGAGTAATTCCTCCTGATTCACCTTCAATTACATTCGCTTTACGAATATAGTCTAATAACGATGTTTTACCATGATCTACGTGACCCATTACCGTAATAATTGGCGCACGGTTTATTAAATCTTCAGGTTTGTCTTCAACTTCTTCAATAGACTCTTCTACTTCAGCTCCAACAAACTCTACTTTATAATTAAATTCTTCAGCAACAATAACTAATGTTTCAGCATCTAAACGCTGGTTCATTGTTACCATCATTCCTAACATCATACATGAAGAAATAATGTTTGTTACAGGAACATCCATCATTGTAGCAACTTCACTTACAGTAACAAACTCTGTTACTTTTAATATTTTGTTATCTAACGCTTGAGCTTCTAATTCAGCTTCGGTATGTTCTCTGTGAGCATCTCTTTTATTTCTACGATACTTAGCACCTTTACCTCTTTTAGACTTACCTTGAAGTCTTTCTAAAGTTTCACGTACTTGTTTTTGTACTTCAGCTTCAGTTGGTTCTTCTTTTTTAACGGCTGGTCTTTGGGCTCCTCTACCTCTAAAAGGTGTACGATTTCCACCACTTCTATTTTGAGCAGGTCTAACTGTTCTAGTAGTTCCTGGTTTTGTAGAAGTTCCTGGTTTACTAATACGTTTACGCTTTCTTTTATCTGCGTCTGTTTTAGCATCAGGTTTCTTCTTTTTAGGACGTTCAAATTGTTTTAAATCAATTTTAATTCCTGTAATTTTAGGACCGTCTAATTTTTTATACTGTGTTTTTAATTTCACAGCATTTTCGGCAGTAATTTCAACAGGTTTCTCTGCCTTTACATCCTCTGGTTTTGTTTCCGCTACCTTTTTTACTTCCTTAATATCTATTTTCTTAGGTGTTTCTGCTTTCACAACCTCGGGCTTAACTTCTTTAATCTTAATTTCTTTAGGTTCTTGAACCTTAACTTTAATTGGTTCTATTTTCTTTTCAGCTACCTTTATAGTTTGTTTTTCAACAACTTTAGTTTCTTGAACAGGCACTTCTTTTTTAGGTGTTTCTATCACCACTTTTGGTACTTCTTTTAGAGGCGTAGCTGGCTTTTTATTTTCTACTGATTTTCCAGTTTTAATATCAATTTTCCCTACGGTTTTAACCTCTAATCTTTTAGCTTTGGCTTTTAAAACTTCTTGTTTTTTAGCTTCGTCTTCTACTCTTTTCTTCTCCTGATCTTCCTCTACACGTAGGCGATTAGCTTCTTTTTCCTTACGCTTTTCTTCGCTTACTTCCTTAGAGGCTACTTTTTTAGATTTATCTGTTTGAAATCCATCAAGTAATATTTGATATTCCGCATCAGAAATTTTAGCAGTAGGACGTGATTCTACTTTATGACCGTTTTTAGCCAAGTGTTCTACAGCTCTATCTAAAGAAATGTTAAATTCTCTTAATACTTTATTAAGTCTTATTAATTTGTTGCCTTCAGCCATAAATTATTTTATACTTTATATTCAAAAAACACACTTTACACGTTAGTATAGTTACGTTTTTTTTCTTTGGTTATCAGATTTTGTATTGATTATTATCAATTTTTCAGGATACTGATTTCCTTTATGTTGATTATTCTTCAAATTCTTCTCTTAGAACTCTCTGAACATCTAATATTGTTTCTTCCTCTAAATCAGTTCTTTGCACTAACATTGAAACATCTTTTTCAAGTACGCTTTTCGCAGTTTCTAAACCTATTTTATTAAATTCGGCAATTACCCAGTCTTCTATTTCATCAGAAAACTCTGTTAACTCTACATCTTCTTCTTCTAACCCTTCACGTTGCACATCAATTTCGTACCCTGTTAACTCACTTGCTAACCGTATATTTACTCCTGAACGACCAATTGCTTTTGATACTTCTTCTGGTTTTAATAAAACGCTTACACGTCCTTTTTTACCATTTTTCTCTTCTTCGTACGGCTTAATATCTACAGAAGTTACTTTTGCAGGACTTAAGGCTCTTGCTACAAATAACGATTCATTTTTAGTGTAATTGATTACGTCAATGTTTTCGTTTCCTAATTCACGTACAATTCCGTGAATACGAGACCCTTTTACACCAACACAAGCTCCTACAGGGTCAATTCTATCATCGTATGAATCTACGGCAATTTTTGCTTTATCACCAGGAATTCTTGCAACACCTTCAATTGTTATTAGTCCATCAAAAACTTCAGGAATTTCTTGTTCAAACAACTTCACTAAAAATGCTGGTGAAGTTCTTGATAAGATAATAGCAGGTTTATTTCCTCTTAATTCTACCGATTTTATAACTCCACGAACAGAATCTCCTTTTCTAAAAAAGTCTGAACGAATTTGCTCACTTTTAGGTAAAACAATTTCGTTTCCTTCATCGTCTAACAAAATTACGGCATTATGACGAATATGGTGTACTTCAGCACTATAAATTTCTCCTTCTAAATCTTTAAATTGCTTAAATATGTTCGTGCTGTCGTGTTCTTGTATTTTAGATATTAAGTTTTGACGTAAAGCTAAAATAGCACGTCTTCCTAAATCTATTAATTTTACCTCTTCAGATACGTCTTCACCAATTTCAAAATCTGGCTCAATTCTTCGTGCTTCAGCAAGTTCTATTTCTTCATTATCATCTTCAGAAAAACCGTCTGCTACTACAATTCTATTTCTCCAAATTTCTAAATCTCCTTTATCAGGATTAATAATTATATCGAAGTTTTCATCTGATCCAAACCTACGTTTTAATGCAGCACGAAATACTTCCTCTAATATAGACATTAGAGTTACTCTATCTATACTTTTATTATCTTTAAATTCTGAAAATGACTCAATTAACGCAATATTTTCCATTTCATTCTCTTATTAAAATATGATCTTCACTTTTGCTTCACTAATATCTTGATACAACAAAACCATTGTTTTTTCTACCGTATGCTTTCCTTTACCTATTGGTTTAGGCTCTCTTGCTTTCCAAAACAGGGTAATATCGTTATCTGTTACTTGAATTAACGTACCTTCAAATTCTTCGGTTGTTGTTTTAACCTTTAAAATTCTGTTTATATTCTTTTTATACTGACGCTTAACAGTTAAGGGGTGTGCAATATCTGGTGTTGTTACTTCTAAAGAAAAATCTTCATCTTCTCTATCTAAATTATGCTCTATTTTTCTACTAATGCGCATACATTCGTTTAAAGGGACTCCTGAATCACCATCAATAATTACTTTTATTTTACTGTTTGCTAAGAATTGTAAATCAATTAAATATAATGATTCATTTTCTAATAATGCTTCGTTTAATAATTCTTTGACTTTGTCTTGATTCATGCTAAGGTATAAAAAGAGGGGACTCTCGTCCCCTGTATCAATCTAATTAATAAATTTGGTGCAAATATAGTAAGTTATTCATTAACTTACAAATGTCTTTTCGTTTTCTAATTCAGAATAATTTTCGTAATTTAACAGCAGTATCTATCTTTAAATCTTTTAATTATGAAAAAAATATTACTTCCTATCGATTTTTCTAAGCATTCTAAATATGCTGCTAAACTAACTGCTAAAATAGCAAAAAAAACAGACGGTGAAATACACTTAATTCATATGATTGAACTACCTACCGGTTTTAAAGGTATGGGGTCTGGTGCTAATATTAGCATCCCTGAAAGCATGCTATACATTAAGATGATTAAAGAAAAATTACTCGATTACAAAAATACTTTCTTTGCTGATTTTGACAATGTATATCATTCAATACGTTTTCAAAATCCGTATGAAGGTATTCGTGATTATTCTAAAAAAATCAATGCCAATTTAATTGTTATGGGCTCTAAAGGACAAACAGCTTTAGAAGAAATTATAATTGGATCTAACACTGAAAAAACAGTTCGAAATTCTGAAATACCTGTTATTATTACTAAAAAAGATAACGATAATTTTAAATTGAAGAAACTTGTTTTTGCTTCTTCTTTTGAAAATAAAGAAGCAAAAGCATTTAAAGGTTTCCTAGAATTTGCAACAAAGTTTAAATGTAAAATTTACTTATTAAAAATTAACACTCCCGATAATTTTGAAAACACAAGTGATTCAAAAAAGAGAGTTGAAGCTTTTATTGAACCTTACAAAATAGTGGGGCACACCATAAAAGTATATAATGACACTTCAATACAAGAGGGGATTTTAAATTTTTCAAATGAAAATAACGTTGATTTAGTTTCTTTAGCAACACATGGAAGAAGTGGTTTATCTCAGTTTTTCAATGCTAGTGTTTCTATTGATTTATCTAAAAATGTATTAAAGCCAATACTTACTTTTAAGGTATAGTAATAACAAATAAAGTGATGTTAAGTTTTTCAAGTCCCCCCTTAACTTTTTTTACTTTGTTTTAAATTACTCAATCCAATAATCTGCTACCCAAGGTGCAGGACGAACATACCTATACCACTTACCTCGACCTCCTTTTATCGCATTATGAGGGTTGATTTCTCCATGAAAAATAATAATTTTAGCTCCTTCAGGAATTGTTGGTTTTTTCCAAAAAGCTAAAGGAAATCTTGAAACACAATCATACTTAAAACTAGGGCACCATTTTTTATCCCAATATTGAAGGCTTGAATTATCGTTAATACTATGTGTTAAATACTCTTGTTCATTTCGATGAATTTTTCTTAATTCGTCAAAATTTTTGATAAAATCATTAAAAACATAGCCATGTTTTCCTATTTCAAACCTATAAACAGAAGAGTTTCCTGTTATTCTCCAGGTTCTCCAACTATGGTCTTTGATAATTCTGAAAGAACCCTCAACGTCAAAAAAGCAATCAATTTTATCAACAATAACAATATCTAAATCTAAAAATAAGGCAGTTCCTTCAAGCCCGTATAAATCATCTTTAAGTGTTGTTAATTTTTTCCACATTCTTTCAGGTATATCTGTACGGATATTCATTTCGGGAATATCATAACAATCAACATCGTTGATAATTCCTGTGCTATCATCAGTAAAACAAACCATTTTAAAATCATATGATAAATTCTTTTTTACCATAGCATGTAGTCTGTTTACGTATTCAGGACCGTACAACGTACCCCATTTCATGCAAAATATATACTTCATTCCTGTATTCTTATTACTCATAATGTACTGTTTTTTTTAAGCAAATCTTCTTTCAATAATTTCAAATAATCTCGCTTCGTGCATCTCTTTACCTGACCAATTATAGTCTGGTTTTATCATTTGATTGATAAAATTTTTAGCTTCTACTTCTGTTTTGAAAGTATTGAGCTGCGAAATTACTCTATTAAAATCATTTTGATTGCCATTAAACAAATGTCTTACAAAAACAATTCTATCGTTTAGGTCTATTTTAATAGTACTTTGCAAGAAATCGTTTAACGATTTTTTTGCTGGTGCTTTTTCAAATAAATCAGCCATAATATCAACAGAAATTGTTCCATCTAACTCTTCTTCAAGGGTTTTTGTTTTTAACTCCTCAATATTCCCTTTGTCATTTTCAACTTCGTTATTAGGTTCAGATAGCAAACGAGCTATTTCATCGAAAGGTTGTTCTATAATTTCTTCGACAGGCTTTAAGTCAATTGGTTTTTCTGATTTTTCTTCGGATATTAAATCAATCGATTCTTTTAAAGTATCCTTTACCGATATAGCCTCCTTTTTTTCGGCTATTTCTTTTGTTTTTTTAACGAATACTTCCTCAATCTTTTCCTCAAATTTTTCATCAAGTTTTTTTGTTGTTTTCTCTTGAATTTTTTCAAAAGGACTTGCTAAATGATTTTTAACAGAGGTATCTTTAATAATTTTACTATCAAAAACAGTAGTATCAGCAATTTTTGTTTCAATTATCTTATTTTCAGAAATTTTAAACTTAGGAGTCTCATCAATTTCTTCTTCTAAATGATAAACAACGGTTTCTTGTTTTAATAAAGAAATTTCAAGGTCTCTTTTTTCAATTTTAGTCCTAGTTTTCTTTTGCTCCGCTAATAAAACATCACTCAATAATTCTTCTTTTGATTTCGAAGGATTAGGCGTATTATTTATATACTCTTCTATATAAACTAAAACCGAAAGTTTTTCATAAACCTCATATGCCTTCTGCTTTAACTCAAACACATCTTCCTTATTTTTCATCTGTAAAATAGCGTGTGCTAAACTGGTTAAATCTGACGCTAGCTTTTTGTGCATAAGTTGTTCTTTTGATTTTAATTTTTACTGTTTAATTTTAATAAATTTGTTCTTTACTCGAAAGTAAGACAAAAATCAATAATTAGCGCCTAAAAATACAAAATGTTTCTCGAAAATACAGTAAATCATACAGGGCAATTTGGTTGGATTGAAGTAATATGTGGTTCAATGTTTTCAGGAAAAACTGAAGAATTAATCCGCAGACTTAAACGTGCCGAATTTGCAAAACAACGTGTTGAAATTTTTAAACCAACTATAGATACTCGTTATGACAATCAACAAGTAGTATCTCATAATGCGACCAAAATTAGATCAACTCCCGTTCCTTGTTCTTCCAATATCTTATTACTAGCAAACAATGTTGATGTTGTTGGTATTGATGAAGCACAATTTTTTGACTCAGGCATCGTTGCTGTTTGTAATGAACTAGCCAATAGAGGTGTTCGAGTTATTGTGGCAGGTTTAGATATGGATTTTAAAGGAAATCCTTTTGGCCCAATGCCCGCTTTAATGGCTACCGCAGAATATGTTACAAAAGTACATGCTGTTTGCACACATACGGGTAACTTAGCACATTATAGTCATCGAAAAGCAGCCAGTGATGACCTTGTTTTATTAGGTGAAGTACAAGAATACGAGCCTTTAAGCAGAGCTGCTTATTACAAAGCTGTGCAAGAACAACATAAAAAGAACGAAAATTTATCCGATGAATAATCATGTAACTATTTTAGAAATTGATGCAAAATCAATTGAGTATAATCTTGCTTTTTTTAAGCAGAAACTAAATCCTGACACTAAAATTTTAGCTGTTGTAAAAGCTTTTGGATACGGAAGTGAAGCTACAGAAGTTGCCAAATTAGTACAAGATAAAGTTGATTATTTTGCCGTAGCATATTCAAATGAAGGAATTGTTTTGCGAGAAGCAGGGATTAAAACACCTATTTTAGTATTACATCCGCAGCTTCAAAATTTAGAAGATATTGTAAAATATAGACTAGAACCAAACTTGTACAATTTTAAAATATTTGATGCTTTTTTAAAATTGGCAGATGAAAAACCTTTAATGAATTACCCTATTCATATTAAATTTAACACGGGTTTAAATAGATTAGGGTTTTGGCATACCGATACACCAAAGCTTATTTCTGAATTAAAAAAATCGAATAATGTTAAGGTAGAATCTATTTTTTCGCATTTAGCTGCTAGTGAAGACCCTAATGAACAAGAATTTACCATCGGACAAATTAATAACTTTGCTTATATTGTAAAACAAATTTATGAACACTTAGGCTACAAACCGATGATTCATATTTTAAACACCTCAGGCGTTGTTAATTACCCACAAGCCCAGTTTGACATGGTGCGTATTGGCATTGGTTTATATGGTTTTGGAAGTAATCCTAAAGAAACTGCTCAATTAAAAAACACTCATAGTTTAAAATCAATTATTTCACAAATTCATCTTATTCAACCTGGTGAAACTGTTGGTTATAACCGTGCTTTTGTAGCAAATAAACCTACCCGTAGCGCAACAATCCCTATTGGTCATGCCGACGGAATTTCACGTAAACTAGGTAAAAAAGAAGGCTTTATTTTTATCAACAATAAACCAGCGCCTATTATTGGAAATGTTTGCATGGATATGATTATGGTCGATGTAACCAATATTGATTGCAATGAAGGTGATGAAGTTATTATTTTTAACCATCAGCAACATATCGAATACATTGCCCATAAATGTGAAACCATTCCGTATGAAACACTTACCGCTATATCTCAACGTGTAAAAAGAGTGGTTAAACACTAATTTTTACTTATAATTGCAAAGTATTAACTATTAAATCAAAAAAACATGAGTATGCTTAAGGAATTTAAAGAGTTTGCAATGAAAGGTAACTTAGTCGATATTGCTGTCGGTTTTGTGATGGGTGCTGCTTTTAAACAAGTAGTAACTTCTTTTACAGGCGGAATTGTATCTCCATTAATCGGGTTATTGTTTAATGCTGACTTTAAAGATTTAAAATACATCGCTAAAGAAGGTGTTGCCGATGCAGCAGGAAAAGTAACTGGTGAAGTTGCGATTCTTTATGGTGAATTTTTAACTAACATTATTGATTTTATCATCGTTGCTTTTGTAATGTTTATGGTTGTAAAAGGTGTGAACGCTTTAAAGAAAAAAGAAGTTCCAGCTCCTGAAGCTCCAAAAGGACCAAGTCAGGAAGATTTATTAGCTGAAATTAGAGACTTATTAAAAAAGTAATATAACCACTAACTACTATATTAAAGGCGATAAAATTATTTTTATCGCCTTTTTATTTGATAAAAAATAAGATATTTTACTTTTCTACAAATATTCTAAATGATTTTTTAAGATAAATTTATTCGAATATTGAACAAGTATTATTATCGCTTCCTTAAATTTGCTTGTATTAAAAAAACAAAATATGGCTTCACATACAGTTACAACAGTTTGGAAAGAAAACATGCAATTTGAAACCGACAACCCTAGCGGGCATAAAGTTTTTATAGATGTTGGTGAAGAAAGTGGTGGAAAAGGCGAAGGTTTAAGACCCAAAGCTATGATGTTATCAGCATTATCAGGCTGTTCAGGCTTAGATATTATTCCTCTTTTAAACAAAATGAGAACTTCAATAACTGACCTTAAAATGGAAGTTACTGGCGAATTAACAGAAGAACATCCTAAATATTATCATATAGTTACTGTTGATTATCATTTTTATGGAACTGATTTAAATGAAGATAAAATTAATAAAGCAGTACAATTATCTGTAGATAAATATTGTGGTGTAATGGAAATGTTTAGAAAATTTGCCGAAGTAAAAATTACATCTCATTTTCATAATCAATAACAAATAAGTATCAGAAAATATGCGTTGGACTTTAAAAAAAGAACCCGATTTATTAAAAGTAAATCAATTAGCTAAAGAGTTATCTGTTGAAAAAACATTGGCTAAAATTTTAGTACAACGCAATATTGATACTTTTGATAAAGCTCGAAAATTTTTTCGTCCTTCTTTAGATGATTTGCACGACCCTTTTTTAATGAAAGATATGCATATCGCCGTACAACGAATTGAAAAAGCCATTGCAAACAACGAAAATATTTTAGTTTTTGGAGATTATGATGTGGACGGAACAACAGCTGTTTCGTTACTTTCTTCTTATTTAAAAACAATTCACCCGAAGGTTGCTACATATATTCCTGATAGATATGCCGAAGGTTACGGAGTTTCTTACATGGGAATTGATTTTGCTGATGACAATGATTTCTCTTTAATTATTGCCTTAGATTGTGGAATTAAAGCTATTGATAAAGTTGCTTACGCTTCCGAAAAAAATATCGATTTTATTATTTGCGACCATCATAAACCTGGTAAAGAAATTCCGAAAGCAGTTGCTGTTTTAAATGCAAAACAAGAAGATTGTTTTTATCCTTATGATGAATTATGTGGTTGTGGTGTTGGTTTTAAACTGATTCAAGGTTTAGCATCAAAAAGAAATCAAACTATTGATGATTTAATACCGTATTTAGATTTGGTTGCCACTGCAATTGCAGCTGATATTGTTCCAATGACTGGCGAAAATAGAACCTTAACTTACTTCGGATTACAGGTTATTAATTCAAAACCAAGAAACGGAATTAAAGCCATTATTGAACAATTAGATAAAAAAGAATTAACTATTACCGACGTTGTTTTTATCATCGCTCCGCGGATAAATGCGGCTGGTAGAATGAAACACGGAATTCATGCCGTAGAACTTTTAACAGAAATAAATTTTGATTCGGCTGTTGAATTTGCTTCAGAAATTGAAAAATTTAATGCTGACAGAAAAGGTCTCGATAAAAAAATTACTCAAGAAGCTTTACTTCAAATTGAAAATAATAATGAAACTGAAAAATTTACTTCAGTTGTTTTTGATGAAAATTGGCACAAAGGCGTTATCGGAATTGTAGCATCAAGATTAATTGAAACCTATTACAGACCCACCTTAGTTTTTACAAAAAGTGGCGATAAATTAGCCGCTTCTGCCCGTTCTGTAAAAGGATTTGATGTATATAATGCCTTAGAACAATGTGCGGAATTTATTGAACAATTTGGTGGACATAAATATGCTGCGGGTTTAACTTTAGTTCCTGAACAATACGAGAATTTTAAAAATAAATTTGAAGAAGTAGTAAAAAATACTATCGATAAAAACTTATTAATTCCTGAAATTAGTATTGATTCTGAATTAGATTTATCAGAAATATCACCTAAATTTTTTAGAATTATTAAACAAATGGCACCTTTTGGTCCTTTAAATATGAGACCTACTTTTTCGACAACTGCCGTTAGAGATAATGGTTTTGGAAAACAAGTTGGTGCTGATAAAACACATTTAAAACTAAATATTATTTATGGAGCTGATAATAGGACTTATAATTCTATTGGTTTTAGTTTAGGGAAAAAACTTCCTTTAATTCAAAATGAATTTGATATTGCATACGCACTAGATGAAAATACTTGGAACGGAAATACAAGTATTCAACTGCTTTTAAAAGATATAAAATAATTATCGTCATGCTGAATTTAGTTTAAAGTACAAATGCCTAGCCCCGATTGAAGCATTTGTTTGAGCTCTTTTTTGTTTTTCTTTTTAAAAAACAAAAAAAGCGAGTGCGGAAAGCGGGAAATTGCTTCAAAAAACCTTTAAACTTTTTTATATAATTCTGATTTTATTATTAGTTCTTTTTAATAGCTCGCATCAAACCTTCTTGCGCTACCGATGCTACTAAAACGCCTTTTCGAGTGTAAATATTACCCGTTGCAAAACCACGAGCGCCAAATGTATTAGGGCTTTCGATTGAAAATAATAACCAATCGGAAAAATCAAAATCACGATAAAACCACATAGAATGGTCTAAACTTGCCATTTGCGTATTTCCGAAATGAGCAACACTCGCATTTGGGTTTAAACAAGTCGTTAAAATATTATAATCAGAAATATACGTTAAAATCTGTTGCTTTAAAGCCAAGTTTAAATCTTGAGAAGCATCTTTTAACTTAAACCAAACATCAACTACGGGAGGTAAATCTTTTAAATCGAAAGGATTTACTATATGAACAGGTTTAAAATCGACAGGTCGCTCGATACTTAAAAAAGCTTTTAATTTTTTAGGTAAAAAATCGCTGAATTGCACCAACATATCCGACCAACTTAACAATTCTTCAGGCTGTTTTATGTCTTTTTTAATTGGCTTTTGATGTTCGTAACCTTCCTCTTTTTTATGAAAAGAACACGCTAAAATAAAAATAGTTTTATCTTCTTGAATTGCTGTAACTCTTCGAGTAGAAAAACTTCCGCCATCACGAATTACTTGTACATTATAAGTAATTGAGAGTTCTAAATTTCCAGCTTCTAAAAAATACGAATGCAAAGAATGTAAAATACGCTCATCAGAAACTGTACGATATGCAGCGTTTAATGATTGTGCTAAAACCTGTCCGCCAAATACAATAGGGCTTCCAATATCTTTACTTATTCCGTTAAAATTATTGTTTCCTAGATTTTCTAGCGTTAATATCTTTAATAATTCTGCTGTATTTTTCATAGTTATAATTTAACTTCTGATAGTATTTTTTTCTCTTTAAAAGGATATTGCTGTTTAAATTCAGATGGTTGAATTTTTTTCAAAAACAAACTTAAAATCTTGTTTGTAATCGTTTTTTTGTGGCGTAAATAAATAGTTAAATCTTGAGGAATAGCACCAACCGAACTTTTTATTTCGCTAGCTGTTCTTCCAAAATTTATTGATTTTACTTGACTCTCTATTCCTAAAGAAATATAATCGTACAACATTCGCTGATAAATAGCGTACTCTTTATTGTTCTGATAATCGATTCCTACAAAATGAGCATCTAGTGAATTTTGATTAAAAATTCCTGATAAAAAACCAACTAATTTATCTTCTAACCAATATGCTTTTAAAAAATAAGCATCGCCTAAATTATCTTTTAAAGTTTGAAAAGTTTGTAAGTTAAAATCGCCTAAATTAAAACTAGCTTTGCTTGAAACTGTTTTATATAATACCGTCATTTCAGGAAATAAATCTTTCAATCTATCTGCAGTAATATCTTCAGTTTTTAAAACAATACTATTTTTCAATGCTTTTCTAGCTTTTACTCTAAATTTCGTTTTTAAATCTGCTAAATAATCATCTAACGAATTCCAGTTTTGGGCTATATGTAAAACCATATTTGGCTCTACATTAAAAGCACTATAACTTTCTTCTTTTAACACCGATTTACTAAACAGTGATTTATTTTCAAAATCCTTTAGCATAAAAGCATCCGCTATATTTTCAGGTTTTAAAGTAGAAAATACGAATACTGCTTCGGCTATTTTAGGAAGAATTTCATTTCTATTCTGATTTTCTTTAATAAAAATACCATGCTCTCCACTTACAAAAGTGTTTCCACAAGTGAGGATTTTAAATATTTTTTCAGGAGGTAAAAACCTAAATTTTCGTCCTATACATTTAACCCAATGTACAATTGATTGCATCTCATTTTGAACGCTATCTAAATAAAAATCGACAATTTGAATAGTCGCCAAAGCTACGGCACTATTTTGTTCATCAAACAAAACAATATATGCAAATTGTATTTTTGAGTTGTTTTGCTGTAATGCTTCTAAATACTTCGGATGAAAATACCAGTTATTCGTACAGTTTAATTCTTTCCAAATATTAATTGATATTTCGTTGATATTATAAAAATATCGAACATTTAAAGAAGATTTATTACAAGATAAAATATACACAGGTTTTGATTCTATTTAAAATCGAAATTACTAAAAGTTTATGTAATCGATGTTATACAACACCATTATTCCAAACAGGTAATTTTAAGAGTTTACTAATTTTTATCATATCGCTTAAAATATAAGTTTTATCGCCGTGATTTAATAAATTATAACGTTCGCCATTTTTAGTAATTAGGTTTAATTCATAAGAAAAATAACTTCCTGAAGAACTATTTCCTGATGTAAATTTTTCTAAAATCTGTAAAGCGTATATTTGTTGAAATGTTAATACTTCTCCTCCAACAATAATTTTTCTTTTTCGAGTATATATATATACTTTTGGCGAAAACATAAATAATAAAACAATCCCTACAATTAAAAAAGGACCACCTGATATAAAAAATAATTTTCCGCCTTTCATAAAAGTAAGTGGAATATCAGAAGTTTGATAAAATTCATAAAATGAAACAATTAAATAAATTAATCCTATTAAAAAAAAACTCCATGCAAAAACTTTGGTAAACGAACTTCCTGTTATTTTATAACCTTGTGCTGTTTTTTTAAAGGTTTCACTAGCAAAATTACTACTCAAATTTTCTAAACTATTCCACGAAATAGTTCTTCCTACTTTATCGGTAGTAAAATCATCAAAAATAAAGTCAATTTGTTTGTTTTTAGAGGATGTTTTTTTTCTATTAGAAAAATAAATTGTTACTAGCATACCGATTCCCATAAAAACTAAAACAAGTAACATTCCGCCTGTTTTATAATATAAAAATTTTTGTTTACCATACACTTTTTGATGAACAGGCACAGTTATTTCTAGTTTTTTAAGTAAATGTGTGCCTTTTCTATTTAGTTTTTTTGCGTATTTTAAAGAATCTAAAGTTCGAATATCATTTTGAAGGTTTATTTGATTATTGTTATATCTTTCATATTGCTTTTGAATTTGTGGTACAAATACAAAATAAATCATTCCGATAGGTATCAATAAAAAAAGCCACGAACTTTTGAAAGGTAATTTTTGCATTTACTATTTTTTAGTACAAGTTATTAATAATTAAAACTATAAATTCTGATAAACAAACGGGGTATTTATCAGAATTTAAATTATAAAACAAATATTAAGTTAGTTTAAAACAACTATTTTAATTCCGTGGTATCCATCAGATCGTACGCCGATTAACCCTGAAACTGTTGCGCCTTTTTTAATGGTGGTATTGGTTATATTATAGTCGAATAAATCTTTTTTAAATTTTTTATTTGCCGAATTTGCAGCAATCATATTTCCTCCTGCTATTCCTGGTCCTACAATTAAACCAACAGGTGTTGAGCTTGTTTGTTGATTGTATCCATTGCTAGAATCGGTAGTGTAAAATCTTAAAGGTGTTAATAATAAATACCATAAATAAGAGGCTACGCTTTGTTTTAATGATTTAAAAACCATTTCATTTTCCATAATATATAAACCTGCGCCATCGTCGTAGGTTAATTTTAAGTCTTTACCAAAAATAATATCTTTATCAGAATTATTAGTCAATTTAACTGCAATTAACCGAATATCTTTTAAAAGTTCTTTTTGATGATATTTTTTTTTCAATAACTCGTATTTATATTCAAGAATAACCCCTTTATCGGTACTTTTTGATACATAATTAAGTGTTTCAGGATTAATTATCTTATAACCTGAAGCACAGCTTGTTGCTAAAAATAGTAATACTAAAATAGAAATTGTTTTAAATAAATTCATTTTATATATTTTTATGATTCAAAAATAGCTTAAAAAATAAAACCACAAACAATTAATCATTTGTGGCTTTATATAAAAATTTAGTTACTTATTTATAAGGAAATTACCCTACAATATTAATTATTTTCCCAGGAACTATAATTATTTTTTTAGGTGTTCTTTCTCCTAATTGAGCCTGTGTTCTTTCTTCTGCCATTACAATTTTTTCGATTTCTTCTTTCGATAAATCTAATGGTAACTCTAAAGTAAAACGCATTTTTCCGTTAAATGATACAGGGTAATTTTTTGAACTTTCAACTAAATGAGAAGCTTCAAATTTAGGGAAATCGACAGTTGAAATTGAACCTTCATGCCCTAATTGACTCCATAATTCTTCAGCTATATGTGGTGCATACGGAGATATTAATGTTAATAAAGGTTCTAAAATAGTACGTTTATTACATTTTAAAGCATTTAATTCGTTTACTGCAATCATAAAAGTAGAAACCGAAGTATTGAAAGAGAAATTCTCAATATCTTCTTCTACCTTTTTAATTGTTTTGTGTAAAACTTTTAATTCATCTTTAGTTGGTTCAGCTTCGGTTACAATAACTCCTTCTTCGCCAACATATAATTTCCATAATTTCTTTAAGAAAGAATATACTCCTGAAATACCTGAAGTTTTCCAAGGTTTAGTTTGTTCTAAAGGACCTAAAAACATTTCGAATAAACGTAATGCATCTGCACCAAATTCTTCACAAATTAAATCAGGATTTACAACATTGTATTTAGATTTTGACATTTTCTCAACCTCTCTATGACATACAAATTGCTTATCTCTTCCGAAAACAAACTCAGCAGTTTCAAATTCTGATCTCCAAGCTTTTAATTTATCAATATTTACATTGATATCTCCTTCTAAAGTACTTACACAAATATGAATTGGGCGGTACGTTAACGATGCTTCAGTTTCTTCTGTTAAACCTGCTTCTACTAATTTTTTATGTAATCGAGAACCTAATTTATCATCAGCTTCAGTATCTTCTATTTGATTTTCTCCTTGAAAATAATCAGATGAAACATATAAATTATGTTTTTTACCATCAAACAGTGCTTCGTAAACAAGTGCTGAAGTTCCTAAAATCATTCCTTGATTGATTAGTTTTTTAGCAAATTCATCAACAGGTAAAACTCCTTTATCAAACAAGAATTTTTGCCAAAAACGAGCATATAATAAATGTCCTGTTGCGTGCTCAGAACCTCCAATATATAAATCGATTTCTTTCCAGTAATCAGCCGCTTCTTTGCTTACAAACTCACCATCATTTGTAGCATCCATATAACGGTTAAAGTACCACGAACTTCCTGCCCAACCTGGCATTGTATTTAATTCTAAAGGAAAAATAGTTTCGTTATTAATTAAATCGTTAGAAACTACTTCATTTTTTTGAACATCCCAAGCCCAAAAATCAGCATTTCCTAAAGGTGGTTTTCCATCTTCAGTTGGCAAATATTTTTCAACTTCTGGTAAAACGATTGGCAAGTATTTTGCGTCAATCATTTGTGGCATTCCATCTTTGTAATATACAGGAAAAGGCTCTCCCCAATAACGCTGACGACTAAATACAGCATCACGTAAACGGTAGTTTATTTTTCCAAAACCGAAACCTTGCTTCTCCATTTCGTAGATAGCTAATTTCATGGCTTTTTTATATGATAAACCATCTAAGAAATCAGAATTTGCAATTTTAGTTCCTTCTTTATCTGCATGAGCATTTTCAGAAATATCAACATCAGCAAAAACATTAGGAATTTCTAATCCGAAGTTTTTTGCAAAATCATAATCACGTTGGTCACCACAAGGAACTGCCATAACAGCACCTGTTCCGTAATTTGCTAATACATAATCACCAATCCAAATAGGAATTTGTTTTCCTGTAAATGGGTGTAAAGCATACGCTCCTGTAAATACTCCTGAAATAGTTTTTACATCTGCCATTCTATCTCTTTCAGAACGCTTTGCAGTTGCTTTTATATACGCATAAACAGCTTTCTTTTGAGTTTCACTTGTAATTTTAGTTACTAACTCATGTTCTGGAGCTAATGTCATAAAAGATACTCCATAAATAGTATCAGGTCTTGTAGTAAAAACGTCTATTTTATAATCGTTTTGTACTGCTGTTTCTGCTACCTCAACTGTTGATTTTTCAATAGGTTTTGCAAATTGAATGGTATTATTAATTTTAGATACAACACCTAAAACATTTTCTAAAACCTCTTCATTTGTAAAACGAACTATATGAAATCCTTCGTTTGTAAAATACGCTGTTCTTGCTGTTTCATCTTCTTTACCAGAAAATTCAACTACAATATTTTTTGCTAAACATACATAATCTACTAAAAATGTACCAATAGTATATTTTTTTCTAAATTTTGATGCTCCTTTTTTATTTTTTAATTCATTCCAAAGTACTTCTTCCGCCTTTGATAAATTTAAACGCATTTCTTTTAATGCCTCTAATTCTTTGAATGATAATTTTACACCAGCTTCTACTTCTAAAGCATCAACTTTAAAAGTTACCATTGCTCCTTGGCTTCTTCCAATCCAATTTGTTTGGCTATCTTTTAAAGGTTGTGGCCAGTCGATGTTTTCTAATCCGTCTAATAAACGTTGTGAATATGCTGAAATTCGCATAGACCATTGGGTCATTTTCTTACGAATTACAGGATGTCCTCCTCGTTCTGATACGCCATTTATAATTTCATCATTTGCTAATACCGTTCCTAACTCAGGACACCAGTTTACTTCAGTATCCGATAAGTAAGTTAAACGATATTGTAATAAAATAGTCTCTTTTTCTTTATCAGAAAATGCATTCCATTCATCCGCAGAAAAAACAGTAATATCTTCTTCTGATACAGCATTTACAGATGCATTCCCTTGCGTTTCAAATACTGAAATTAAAGTTGAAATATCTTCTGCTTTATCAGAATCTTTATTATACCAAGAATTAAATAATTGGATAAAAATCCACTGTGTCCATTTATAATATTCAGGACTAGAAGTTCTCACCTCACGAGACCAATCGAAAGAAAAACCAATATTATCTAACTGACGACGGTAGGTTTTAATGTTTGTTTCGGTAGTAATTGCTGGATGCTGACCTGTTTGAATTGCGTATTGTTCTGCTGGTAAACCAAAAGAATCATACCCTTGCGGATGTAATACATTAAATCCTTTATGACGCTTATAACGTGCATAAATATCAGATGCAATATATCCTAAAGGATGCCCAACATGTAAACCTGCTCCTGATGGATAAGGAAACATATCTAACACATAATATTTAGGTTTCTCTGATTCATTACTGGCTTTAAATGTTTGGTTATCTGCCCAAAACTGTTGCCATTTTTTTTCTATATCTTGATGATTATATTGCATTGTATTTCGTTTAAGAAGCTACAAATTTACGTTTATTTTAAATAATATATTTGTTTATTTTTCATCAATAAAAACAATGTGAAATAAAAAAAACTAGGTTCAAAAATCGTATGATTTTCAAACCTAGTTTTTTACTATTATTTAATCGCTTATGATTATCCTTTTACTGGTACAGATACAATTAATTTTCCCCACCCTAAATACATGGTTGCATCATTTTCTTGTCCGTTGAATGCAATTGAAAATGCTTCAATCGATTTTTTTGATTTAGAAATAGTAGCTGGTACTCTTACCACATCTTCAGATTCACTATAAGAATAAGCACCCCAAACATTTTTTGCTGTACTTAAAATTACTGTCCATTCTTTATCTCCAGGAATGGTAAATAATGTATAAGTTCCTGATTTTACTTCTTTACCTCCAAAATTTACATCTTTATAAAACGTAATTTCTGCAGCTTCATTAGCACCTGTTCTCCAAACTTTTTCATTTGGTGCTAATTTAGAAATAGCTCTTCTTTTTAATTGTGGACGACTATAAACTACTTTTACTAGCTTATCTGAAATACGATAACTACTAGGATATGCCGCTACATCCATAGGACTTTTATCTAATCTTGGAAAACTTTGTGCATTTAGTTGATTAGAAAATAATACAGTTATCATTAAAATTACTATTCCTAAAATTCTTTTTATCATTATAACTTATTTTAAAGTAGGTATTATTAAAATTTTTATCTTCAAAATTACAAATCCTTACAGAAAAAAAATCTTAATAATTACCTATACTTATGTTAAACTTACAACGTACTTAATCGGTTTTTATTCTTTTAAATACTTGTTCAAATAACAAAATTAATAATATACTTATACCAAACATAGGTAGTAAAACACCTAATAAAACAAGTATAAAAATAATTAATTTACCAACTTTAAATTGAGATGAGACTTTTGGAACTCCCCAATTTCCTTTCTCTTTCCTATATAAATAGGATAATAAACCTGCAATAGTCATTAATGTTAGCCCTAAAGAAACTAAAAACATTAACCACCAATTCCAACCACCAAATTGCCCTTGATGAAATGCCATTACCCACATTCTGCCACGCATTAAAAAACCGACATCACTCCAAGTATGTTCCTTTACTAATTCACCTGAATACTGGTCGAAATGTAATTTTCTTTGAGCAGTTAACGGAAAAGTTTTATTAGCCACACTAAAAGTACTTTTTGTTGATTTTGGCAAACCAATACTAACAGTTCCTTTTAATTTTTGCTGATTTGCAATCGCAACCATTTCTTCAATAGAAATAGTTTTTATATTTTCTTTTACTTCGGATGTTAAACCACGTCCGCTCCATGTTTTAGGAAATCCTGTATTGGTTACTTTTTGAACCCATTTAAAATTACTTCCAAAAACATCTGTCCAAGGTAAACCACCCGCTAAAACAAGTAATAATAAAAGAGACATCCAAAAACCTGTAACAGCATGTAAATCTCTAAATAAAATTCTTTTTCCTTCTTTAAATCGGATTGTAAAAACACCTTTTATTCCACTAGAAAATGGCCACCAAATATAGATTCCTGTTAAAATTAAAACCACCATCCAACTGGCAATTAACTCAATAATTTTAGTTCCTATTTTGCCTCCTAATAACTCACCATGTAATTTTCTAACGGTGTACATCCAAGTATCTTTAGGACTAAAAGTTCCTGTAGCTTCACCTGTATATTGATTTACAAAAACTGTTGTTTTATGACTGAATCTTCCAACTACAAATTCTGTAGCTTTTTGAGGATTGTCATTAATAACCATTGAACTTGGTTTCTTTTTTAATTTTTCTTTAGCATTCTCCCACTGTTGTTGATACGAAATTGGTGTTTTATGCAAATTCTCAACGTCTTGAATTTTTGCAACCTCTTTACTTTCTACATCTGGATTAAATAAATAAATAGCTCCAGTAATAGACAACACCAATATAAAAGGCAAAGAAACTAGCCCTGCAATAAAGTGCCATTTCCAAAGCCATTGATTTAGTTTTCTATTTTTCATTTTATAAAATTTTAAAAGTCTTTTTACTTTAGTTATTAAAAAAATAAAAAGGGAGTAAAAAGACTTTTTATTTTAAAAATTTGATATTAAAAATTGTACTTGACTCCAAAATGAAATGCTCTTGGAGCACCTACACCATATTTGGTACTTCCATATCTATAAGAAGCCCTTGTTGAATATAACGTGTCAAAAATATTCAAGCCCTGTGCCCAAATATCAAATTTTTTGTAGGTATAATTTGCTTTCAAATTAAAAATCTGATGCCCGTCATAAGTACTTGTTCCCATTATTTTATTTCCTGCAGCATCCTTTGCTATAACAGCTTCATTTTCAAGACTCGTATTATACGCTCCTATTTGTTCGTGCTGAAGTGTTACTAATAAATTATCGATTGGCGTGTATTTTAACGACATCGAAGCAATGTAATTTGGTGCCGTTGGCATATCGGTATTTGAATGATCAATTTTTGAATATGCCTTTGTTTTTTTATCTTTTACAGCCTTGTAAAACTCCAGATATTTATGTGTAGCGTAACTTGCATTATAATCGAAAGTTAAATTGTTTAAAATTTTCCAATTAACCCCTAACTCAATTCCTTGCGAACGCGTTTTTCCTGCGTTTTGCTTTAAATAATTTCCACTAGCATCCGAAGTGGTAACCAGCCTGTTTTTACCATCTAATCTGTAGGCGGTAACATCTAATTTTATATCAGAATTTATAGCTACATATCCTCCAACTTCATAATTATCAAAATTGGCAGGTTTTAGGGCATAAACTACCTCATCAACACCACTATTTCTAAACAACGACCCTACTTGTGGCGGTGTAAATCCTTTTGAATAATTTGAATAAAAACCAATATTGTTGGTAACATTAAAATTCATTCCTATTTTAGGAGATACATTATTATAACTTACTTTCTGGTCTTTTACACCCGATTTTCCTTCATCTTTATTATCGTAATCATAGTTAAAACCATCATAACGCACCGCAGCAGTTACCTTTAAGTTTTCTAGCGGCGAAATTTCAAACTGTGCATATCCTGCATAATTTAAAATATCAGCCTGATAAAACATTTTATATAGCTCTGTTTGCTGATAATCAGTAAATTTCTTGGTTGTTTTATCATAATTCACCTTTATTTTTTTCGCATAATAATCTTGTGGCGAATAATCAACCGTACCTCCCACAATTAAAGAAGCATCTGCAAAATTAAAATCTAATTTATGTTGAACCAACGCTACTGCACTGGTAAATTTATTCGAATTAATTTCACCAAAATTACTTCTTGTTGACATTCTGTAAGAAGGAATTTGATTCATTTCATTATTTCTGTAGATAAAATTAAAAGACGTTTTATTGCTGTCATTCCATGTTTTATCTAAAGTCGTACGAAAACGCAATGCCGTTGCTTCTCTTTCAGCAAACGTATGATTACTCTTATATTTTCCTGCCAAATAATTTTCTTCGGATAAAGAGCTTGACCCCATATCAGAACGAAAATCGATAAACGAAACAGTATTTGTCCAACGTAAGGTTTCAGAAAAATCATTTACATTTTTAAAAGTAATGGCAAATTTTTCATAATCGGAATGTTCAAGCAAACCATTTACACGGCGCACCTTATGAACTCCTACATAAAAACCATGCTTGTCTAAAGCCGTTGTAGATACTTCTGCTTGTACTTTTTGTAAGCCCAAAGTATTGGCTTCCATCGCAAACGAACCGCCAAATTCTTTTCTAGGATTTTTGGTGATAAAATTAATACTTCCTCCAATTGCTTCACTTCCGTAAATACTCGATGCAGGTCCTTTTACCACTTCAACCCTACCAAAAGCAGTGCTGTTCATTTCCAACAACGCATTATGATTAAACACCGCAACAGGACGGATTGGCAAGCCATCTTCTAAGTATAAAAACAATGATTTTGTTGATATTGGCGTACGAATTGCCATCATATGTTGCTCGTTACTTGCCGCCATTGAAGTACTCATGTACACTCCTGGAACTTGATTTACTAACTGTTCTATTCCAAAAGCTTTAGACTCCTCAATATCTTTTTCACTAACCAAACCAATTGATGCAGGAACATCTTTTCTTTTTTGAGCTTCACGAGAAGCCGAAACAATAACTTCTTCTAAACTTTCTAAATCTTCTTCTAATTGAATTGTGTTTAACTTATTTAAAAGTGTTACAATTTTTGTTTGATACCCAACTGTTGTAATTTTTACTTTTACATTTTTCTGATTTTTTAAGCTTGTTAATTTAATAGAAAAATCTCCATTTAAATCCGAGGCAGTTCCTATATTTTTATTATTTATTGAAATAACAGACGCTCCAACTATTGGATTATTATTTTTATCAATAATTTTTCCCTTATATATTTTTTGCTGATGTTGTTGTGCAAAATTCTTAGAAATAGGCATAAGAAATGCTATTACTAGAATTAGTAATATTTTTTTCATTATTATTTTATTAATAAATTTTTATTATTATAATTAAAAATTATAGTTTAAGTATAAGCTTGTTCGGAATTTCACCTCCACCTTTGCTTGTGCTAAATTTTGATTTATTGGATACATTCCTGATGCTCCAAAAGTTATTTTATTGGTATTATATTCTAAGCCAATACTCGAAAACAAGGCGTGTCCGTCAGAGCCTTTTACCTCCATGTTAAATTGTTTATTAACATTGTAAAACTCTCCTGAAATTCCTAATGATGGAATAAATACATTGTTTTTAGTATCTTTTAAAACGTAAAAAAGGGTGCTATTAAAATTAAATTGATTCCCAAAACGGTATTTTTTATTATTCGTGTTTTTATAGTAATAACTTAGGTAATTTGTTACACCAAAATCATTATATTTAAAAACATACTGTAGGTTCGACATATAGTCAACACTACCAGTTCCTAATTGAAAACTTGGGTTTGTTGAATTGTTAATTTCTTGGGTATATTTTCCTGTAGGAAGCTTTACACCAACACCCACTTTTACAACATGATTTACCATCGATGTTTTTTCGGTTTTCTCGTTATAATCACCTTGTTTTTTATCAAGAATCGTATAATTTGAAAGCAATGTAATATCGCCTAAGCCCGTTATATTTGTTGTTTTATCAACATAATTTCTATGATGTGCATGATACGGCACAAATACCTGCAATTCTAAATTTGTAGCAATCGGAATTCTTGACCAAAACTGAATCGTATTAAAAGATTCATCAATTTTAGGCGAATCTGTAAAAATTCCATCTTTCGATTCATATTGTTGATACAAATACCGAACTCCTACAAAATTATTGTCGATAATCCCGCCCATTCCTAGGCTTCCACCGTTATTGCTACATCCGCAGGCATCGCATTCTTCTTCTAAAAAAGCTTTGTATGACTTTGGAAATATCGTATTCGAAAAACCTTGTATTGCAATACTTAAGATTGCTATTGTTAGTATAATTTTATTCTGAAAAACGTTCATCGTTTATAAATTCTAAATCGGTTAATGTGTTTAAAAAGACAAGAATATTTTCTTTTTCTTCTTCGGATAATGCAATTCCTAAGCGTCCGTCTGAATGTTTTAAAATAGGATCTAAATTTGGCGTATTTTGAACATCATTGCTATAAAAATCAAGCACTCTTTTTAGGGTATAAAAACGCCCGTCGTGCATATATGGTTTTGTTAAGGCGATGTTTCGTAAACTTGGCACTTTAAATTTAAAATTGTCTTTTTCATTTAAAGTAACCTTAGCCCTTCCTAAATCTTTAAGTATCGGATGTTCCGCCAAACCATTATTTCGAAAAGAATCGTCTGTAAATAAATCTGTTTGATGACAAGAAGCACACTTTTCTTTAAAGCTTACTAATCCTTGTTTTTCTTGAGCTGTAAAATTTCCACCTTCTTCATTTCTTACATATTTATCATATTTAGAATTTGAAGAAACCATCATCATCATAAACTGCGATAAGGCTTTAAGCATATTTGACATATTAATTTCACCATCATCAAAAGCCTGTTCAAATAATTTCTGATATTCATTATCGGCTTTTAATTTATCTAAAACGCCTCCTATTGTTTCATTCATTTCAACAGGATTTGTTATTGGTAATATCGAAAAACGATTAAGGTTATCGGTGGCTCCATCGGCCATAAACTGCTTTAAAAAAGCAGCATTTTGAATAGGCGGCGTATTTCGAACCCCTTGCTGATCATCAATACCATGGCTAAATTGATGCCCGTGATGTGTAAACGCATTTGCTTGCAGATGACAAAAACCACATGAAATAGTTCCATCCGAAGATAATTTACCTTCATAAAATAGCTTTTTACCCAATTCAAAACCTTTTTCGGTTGGTGGGTTTGCCTCTAAATTATATGCTAAGTCGGGGAAATTAGCAGGTTTTTCAAAAACTAATGGAATTTTCACATAAGGTGCTTCTGCTTCTTTACACGATAACATCAATAAGAAACTAAAAAAAAACAGTGTTTTTTTCATAAAAACATTTTAGAAACCTCATCGTTTTTTTAAAGCCGATGAGGTTGATCAATATATATTTTACAAGGAGCTAATTAATGGTGTGCTCCTGAATTATGCACGTGATCTACAGTGAACATATGGTCTAATAAGTTGTCAAAAACTTTTCCTGCTTTTACACCGCCCATAATACTACTTTGTTCTGATAATTTTATAATATTTTTTCCTGCTAAAGTTTTAGAAACATCTACTTTTAAATGTACTTGAGGTGCATTTTCATCAGATACTGCAACATGTTCAATTGCTAAGGTTATTTCTTGATATAAAACAGTGTTTGCAAGGTGTACAGCATAGCCTGTTTCTTCTTTATTCGTTTGAGAAGTAAAAGAACCTTCAAAAGCTAAATTTTTATAACCTGCTGTCCAACTCCAAGTTAAACCGTATTTTCTTGCAGCTACCCAAAGGTCAATATTATCACCTGATTCATCTGCTTTATACGTTTCTTCGTGGTTTAAATATGTTTTTTTATCAACACCGATTCCAAATTTCATTTTGGTATATTTCCCAGCAGGAACATCTTTTAAATCAACTTTTAAATTTTTCACTTTTGTACCGCCACCTTCACTAATAATATAAAAACCTGGTACTGCTACTTCTTTTCCTTCTTCGTTAGTTAATGTAAAATTCCCTACAATATAATCTAAAGCATCAGGAGTTATTTTTTCATCATTTAAAGTATAGGTAGTCCCTAATATAAAATCGCCATCGGCCATTGCATGGTCAAATTCAACTGAAATGTCGTTTTTTCCTTTTAATGCTAATTCATCATCATTATTACTACATGATACAGATACTAATAGTGTTGCTGCTGCAACTAAACTTAAAATTTTATTCATTTTTTAATTTTATTGATGTTTTTAATTTTATTGATGTTTTTATAAAAAAACTGCATTATTTTTTATCGTATGCTACACGAAATCCGCTTAAACTACCACTCGCAGAACGTGGATAACCAAGACGTGAAAATACTTGACAAAGATGCTCTCCAAAATGAAAATTTCCACCACGGATAATACGATTATCATCTTCTCCGCCTAACATAGCACTACCATCTGTTGGCGTACCAATGTATCCTTGATTGTACCATTTGTCTTGACACCATTCGGTTACATTTCCGCTCATATCATAGATACCCAATTCGTTTGGGGTTTTTTGCCCTACGGGATGTGCATCAACTTTCGAGTTATCACGAAACCAAGCTACTTCATCTAAATTGTTACTTCCTGCATATAAATAGTCATTTGTTTTAGCACCACCTTTTGCGGCATATTCCCATTCTGCCTCTGTTGGAAGCCTTCCGCCAACCCAATCAGAATAAGCACGTGAGCCATACCAAGTAACTACGACAACAGGTAGTTTTTCAGCACCTTCTTTTACTTTAAATGTGCCATCTATCTGTTCTATTTGGCATTCTTTTCGTTCAATATTTAACCAGGTTGTAGCGTTTCCTTGATTATCTTGTCCTTCTATTTGATTTCCTTTCTCGTTCAAAAAAGCAGCATATTGGGCATTTGTTACCTCATATGTACCCATATAAAAGGTAGCAACGGAAACTTTATGTTCAGGAAATTCATCTAATTCCCAGTTCTCTACAGGTTTGTTATCGTCTTTTTTACGGCCCATTAAAAAAGAACCACCTTCCACTAAAACGCTGTCTATTTTTGGTTGCTCTTTACCTGTATTTTCTTCACTACAAGAAGTAAATAAAATTGCTGTAACGGCAACTATTTTTAAAACTATGTTCATGTTATTTTTTTAATATATTGATCTCATTACTTTTAACGTAATGATCTGTTTTTAAACCTCACGCGTTGTAAAACAGTGAGATTATTGATTATTAGTAATGATAAATAAATATCTTTAAATTATTCTAAGATATTTTTAACCATCATAATATCAATTTAATAAACAGCCTATAAAACCTATGTTAAAAACACAAGTATAAATTAGGCTAACCGATATAAAAAAGAAGTGTTGGGCGGATGAAATGTAGCATTTTCAAACAGATAAGAATATGTTTGATTGTAGGTAAATAATGTTTTTTTATGATAAGCTGTTAAAGTGTTTTTTGGTAAATTAACCAACTCTATAAAACCTATCGGATAATCTTTAAGAACAATTTGAAGCGATTCAAAATCGTCTTGCTGCTGCTGTTCTATTTTTAACATTAATTGACACTTACCATTACAGGCAAGTTCAGGCTTGTCTTTATTAATACACAAAACTTTAGAAATATAATCATAATTTATTGCATACTCCACAAACGGAGCCACTGGGCGCAACATAGCTACCAGATACAATAAAATAAAAAAATAGATACTTAACTTTTGTAACAAAACGTGTTTTTAAAATATAAAGAGCAAATATAGTTTAAGTATTTTTTTTACTACATTTTTTAGAGAATATAATATTATTTTTATTTGTTCTAAATAATTATTACATTTGCAGCGAAATTACAGCAAAATGATTATATTTTATACTCAAAATAAGGATGTTACAAAATTAACGCCGATTATTCCAATACAACCAAAAGCAGTAGCAAAAGTACTTACAGCAACTTCTTGTAGTAGTGTTTGCTCTTCTAATTGTATAAAACCTAAAACTAGGTGTTGTAATAAGTACCAAAAAAAAGGCATCAACTGTAAGCGATGCCCTTTAACTTTTGATATAAAAATTGCTTCTTAATTAAAGAACTTTTAATAAAAAATAGCTCTTTTTTCCACGTTGTAATAACACGTATTTATCGGCTATTAAATCTTTTGATGTAATTAAAAAATCTTCTTTTACCTTTTCTTTATTTACCGAAACAGCATTTTCTTTTAAAGCTCTTTTAGCATCTCCGTTCGATTTTAAAAAGCTTGTTTTTCCTGATAAAGCATCAATCATTGATAAACCTGCTTGAATATCATCTTTAGAAACTTCGGCTTGTGGCACACCATCAAACACATCTAAAAAAGTTTGTTCATCTAGACTTTTTAAATCATCTGCTGTTGATTTTCCAAATAAAATATTTGACGCTGCAATAGCTTTTTCTAATTCTTCTTGCGAATGCACAAAAGTAGTAACTGCGTTAGCCAATGTTTTTTGAAGCGCTCTTTCGTGTGGTACTTCTTGATGTTTTTCAATCAAATCGGCAATAGTTTGCTGATCTAAAAATGTAAATATCTTAATATATTTAGCCGCATCTTCATCCGAAGTATTTAACCAAAACTGGTAAAATTTATAAACTGATGTTTTATCGGCATCTAACCATACATTTCCGCCTTCTGATTTCCCAAATTTTGAACCATCAGCTTTGGTAATTAATGGGCAGGTCATTGCGTAGGCTTTTGCTTCTTGTCCAACGTTCATTCTACGAACTAATTCCGTTCCTGTAGTAATGTTTCCCCATTGGTCAGAACCTCCCATTTGTAATAAACAGTTGTGGTTTTTATATAAATGATAAAAATCGTATCCCTGAATTAATTGGTAGGTAAATTCGGTAAAACTCATCCCTCCGGTAGTATCACCTGAAATTCTTTTTTTAACAGATTCTTTTCCCATCATGTAGTTTACGGTAATTCGTTTCCCTACATCTCTAGCAAATTCGATGAAGGAGAAATCTTTCATCCAATCATAATTATTTACTAATAATGGAGCGTTTTTAGCAGTGCTTTCAAAATTTAAAAAACGTGCTAAAGTTCGTTGAATTCCTGCTACATTTTTGGCTAATGCTTCTTCGTTTAATAAATTACGTTCGTCTGATTTTCCTGACGGATCACCAATCATTCCTGTTGCACCACCTACTAAAGCTACGGGTTTATGCCCTGCTTTTTCTAAATGAACAAGTAATATAATAGGTACTAAACTTCCAATATGTAACGAATCAGAAGTTGGATCAAAACCAATATATGCTGCCGTCATTTCTTTTAGTAATTGCTCTTCAGTTCCTGGCATCATGTCGTGAATCATTCCACGCCAACGTAATTCTTCTACTAAGTTATTCATTTTATTACTTTGTTAAAATTTGCTAAAAATGTGACTTTAAAACACAAAATGTTTCTACTATTTAGAAATATTTATGTTTTAACACAAATATAAAGCTCTTTGGCATATATTTTGAAAAAGAATATATAGTTTTATCAAAAATAATTTAAACTAAAAGAAGAATGAAAAATTTATTAAAACCATTATTTATTGCCTGTAGTGCATTTTTAATCGGAACGACTTTTACGGGTTGTCAAGATGATACAGGGTTAATTGAGGGTGGAGAAACAAGTACAGAATATAAGCTAGATGTAACTGCAACTAAATTAGACCCTGTTTTAAAAATCAACTCAACAGCAAACAGTTTTGAAACTGTAAAAGTACATTTTGAAGGTGCTGAAAACAAAATGAGACGCCTATACATTACGCAAAGTCTTGATGGTGCTGATGCTAAATTATACGATATTTCGGCATCAAATATTACTGTTAAATTAAATAATGACGACAGTTCTTTAAATTTAGGAGATGAAGCAAAACAAGGCTTTACCTATGACATTGTTTTTGATACTCCAGCAAGAAATAATCAAACTTATGTATATCAATTATGGACTACTCACGGAGGATTTGCAAACTTAAATAGTAAAGGAGATATTTCTAACCCATATCATAAAAACTCTTATGATGAGGGAGCTCTTGGTACGATTGTCATCAATACAGGAAATGGAATTGGCGATGTAGCTGTAACCGAATTTACTACGGAATTATCTAATTCTATTAAATTAAATGCTCCTGATAGTAATGGAAAAACACAAAGTTTCGTTTCTATTTTAAATGGAAAAACGTATAAAATTACACAACAAAACGTAAATTCTGCAACGCATACTTTTACAGATGCTGAAAAAGAAAAAAATGCTGAAAATGTAGCTTATTGGGATTTTGGTTATTATTATGTAGGCGGTGCAAATTTTGCCTCTACAAATGTATATTCTGATAAATTCGAATTTATTGATATTAATAAAATTTCTGGATTAAATCAAGAGCAATTAAATAAATTTTACTTCAAAAAATCTTCTTTAGATTTTGATGCTATTACTAAAAATTCTGATTTAGAAAGTGTTACTAAAGGTTCTCAAGATATTAAGAATGTTAAAGTAAATGATGTGATTGAATTTGTTGATGGTAAATCAGGTGCTAAAGGAGTTATTAAAATTAATGCTATTAATGGAACTCATGGTAATAAAGATAACATCAAATTTAGCGTAAAGGTTCAAAATGCTAATTTTCTTAAATTATAATTTTCAATAATTATACTTTAATAGTTCTAAATAATTTAAAAGAGGTCGATATTTCGACCTCTTTTTTTGGTTAAAACATTTATCTTTGAGTCATGATTTTAGTTACAGGAGGAACAGGCTTAGTAGGCGCACATTTATTATATCATCTAACTCAAAAAGAGGATAAGATTCGGGCAATTTATAGAACCGATGAAAAACGAGAACATGTAAAAAAAATATTTTCTTTTTATACTGATAATATTGAACATCTTTTTTCTAAAATACAATGGATTCAAGCAGATATTACCGAAACCCCTTCATTAGAACACGTTTTTAAAGATATTACACAAGTATATCATTGTGCCGCATTGGTTTCTTTTAATCCGAAAGATTACCAAAAAATGCGTCAAGTAAATATTGAAGGAACCGCAAATATTGTTAATTTTTCTATTGAAAATAAGGTTAAAAAATTCTGTTTTGTAAGCTCAATCGCTGCAATTGGCGATGCCATAAACTCCAAACCAATCGATGAAGAAAATGAATGGTCAGATAGCGATACGCACAGCGGATATGCCATTACAAAATATGGCGCAGAAATGGAAGTTTGGCGAGGCAGTCAAGAAGGTTTAGAGGTTGTAATTGTAAACCCAGGCGTTATTTTAGGAAGCGGTTTTTGGCAAGAAGGATCTGGTAAATTATTTACCCAAATAAACAATGGTTTTAATTTTTATACCCAAGGAATTACAGGTTTTGTAGGCGTGCAAGACGTAGTAAAAGCCATGCTTTTATTAATGAAATCAGACAATAAAAATGTTAAAAACGAACGGTTTATTTTGGTTTCAGAAAACAAATCGTTTAAAGAAATTTTAGATACAATTGCCGATAGTTTACATAAAAAACCTCCTACAATAAAGGTATCAAAAACCCTAAGCGCATTGGCTTGGCGGGTTAGTTTCTTGGTGTCGTTACTAACAAAAAAGAAGCCGTTGCTAACTAAACATACAGCGCGGGCTTCTCATAATATATCGTACTATTCTTCTTCTAAAATAGAAAAAGCACTAGCCTTTAAATTTGAACTAATTAGTTCGCAAATTGCTAAAATTAGCAAAACGTTTTAATTTTATTTTTCAATCAAATAAGGCTTTCTTTGAGGTCTTTTTTCTATTGATAAATTTTTAGAACCTTTTCTTAACTTTTTATCGAAAGGTATCAACTCTTTTTTAGCTAAAGAATCTTTTATTTTTCTTTTTTCCATATAAAAAGAAGCCAATGAATCTATATTCGACTTTACTATTTTCAGTAAATCGGTATATTCCTCTGGCTTAGAGGTATAATATACGTTACTTTGATTAAAACGAGTACTGTCAATACTATATTTTTGATAAACATAATACATATAATTTTCATCTCGCTTTAAAAACTTGTTCTTTATATTTTTAGCCGACGATACAATATACATATCGGTTAATAAAGCAACCATAGAATCTTTTGGAATCAGGTTTTTAGGCTTTTCATACATCGTATTACTTGTGCTACAAGACGCTAAAATTAAAACACAAACAAGTAGTATCTTATTTTTCATTTTTTAATGATTTTTTAAATAAACCTTCATTGGTTTTAAACTGATAAAAATTTAAAACAATACATAGTATCATAAAAAATACTATATTTTTAAATAAAGGCATTATTAAATTTTGATCCACCAAAAAAGCGTTATCGCTTAGCGCAAATAAAATAGGTAGCACTAGTAAAAATAAAGAAACTTTAAAATTATTTAATAAAAGAAACTTTATTTTATTTTTACGTTTTTCTTCCCAATAAGATAAAAAATCATTGTTCATATTTCTCTTGTTTATCTTTTATAAAAGTTTAAATTCTAAACGTTTTCCTTTGATATTTTCATCAAAAACACCATTTTCATACATTAAATTACCGTTTACAAAAGTATGAGTAATTTTACTTGAAAACTCAGTCCCTTCAAAAGGAGCCCAACCGCATTTATATAAAATATTATCTTTCGAAACCGTCCATTTTTGATTGGTATCTACCAAAACTATATCGGCAAAATAACCTTCTTTTATAAACCCACGTTTTTCTACTCTAAATAATTTCGCAGGGTTATGACACATTTTTTCAACCGCTTTTTCAATTGGTAAAACACCTTCTTTTACTTTTTCAAAAATTGCTGTAACAGCATGCTGTACTAATGGTCCTCCACTTGGCGCTTTGGTGTACACATTGTCTTTTTCTTCTAAAGTATGTGGTGCATGATCGGTAGCAATTACATCGATTCTATCATCTAATAAAGCTTTCCATAATTCATCTTTATCTGCTTGAGTTTTTACCGCAGGATTCCATTTAATATGTGTTCCTTTTTGGTCATAGTCTTTGTCGGTAAACCATAAATGATGCACACAAACTTCGGCGGTAATTTTCTTTTCTTCTAACGGAATATCGTTTCTAAAAAGATGCGTTTCTTTTGCTGTTGATAAATGAAAAACATGTAACCTTGCTCCTGTTTTTTTAGCTAATTCGATGGCTTTTGATGAAGATAAATAACACGCCTGTTCACTTCTGATAATTGGGTGATATTTTAACGGAATATCATCGCCATATTTAGCCACATATTCTGCTGTATTTTTTCTGATAGTTGCTTCATCTTCGCAATGAACCGAAATTAGCATATCGGTAGAAGAGAATATTTTTTCTAAAGTTTCTTCATTATCAACCAACATATTTCCTGTTGATGAACCTAAAAACAACTTAATTCCCGCTACATTTTTAGGATTTGTTTTTAATAATTCGTCTAAATTATCGTTTGTTCCACCAAACATAAACGAATAGTTTGCATACGATGTTTCGGCAGCTCTTTGAAATTTACTTTCTAATAATTCTTGCGTTGTTGCTTGCGGAACGGTGTTTGGCATTTCAATAAATGAGGTAATTCCACCAGCAATAGCGGCTTTACTTTCGGTACCAATATTTGCTTTATGCGTTAAACCTGGTTCACGAAAATGCACTTGGTCATCAATCATTCCAGGAATTAAATACTTCCCCTGAGCATCGATCACTTGAATAGCTGAAGTTGTATTTATTTGAGTTGAAATTTCTTTGATATAATTTCCTTCGATTAAAACATCGCCTTTAAAAACCTTGTTTTCATTAACGATTTTTGCATTTTTAATTAAGTATGATTTCATAGTTGTAGTTGTGTTGTTATTTTGGTAAGCCTTTTAATGTCATTTTTATCACTCCAAATACGGCCTCTTTAATAATTCCAGAACTTAATTTTGAAGTTCCTAAAACTCTATCTGTAAAAATAACCGATACTTCTTTAATGGTAAATTTATGCTTCCATGCTTTAAATTTCATTTCAATTTGAAAAGCATATCCTATAAATTTAATTTTATCGAATCGAATAGTTTCGAGTACTTTTCGTTTCCAACATACAAAACCTGCGGTGGTATCGTGCACTGGTATTCTGGTAATAAAACGCACATATTTAGAGGCACAATACGATAATAAAACTCGTTTCATGGGCCAATTTACCACATTTACTCCTACCGAATATCGAGATCCGACAGAAACATCAGCTCCATCAATAGCACAGGCATTGTATAACTTAATTAAATCAGCAGGATTGTGCGAAAAATCAGCATCCATTTCAATAATATAATCGTATTTTTTAGCAATTGCCCATTTAAAACCATGAATATAAGCAGTTCCTAATCCATTTTTCCCGGTTCTTTTTTCAATATAAAGCCTGTTCGGGTATTCTTTTTGTAAATTCGCTACGATATTAGCAGTACCATCGGGTGAATTATCATCAACAACTAAAATATCAAACTCTTTTTCTTGACTAAAAGTTGCTTGTATTATTGCCGCTATGTTTTCTTTTTCGTTATAAGTAGGTATTATAACTAAAGCGTCTGATTTCATGTAATTTTCATCTAAAACTAAGCAAATATACACTAATTTATCACTAATTTTGTGTTAAATTAAAGCATAAAACAAATACGATTGCAAGCAATTGAACGCATTATAACCGACAATAACTGGATTACCTTAGTCATTTTATTTGCTATTATTTTAGTAGCGATAATGAAACTACTTGCACCTGATAAATTGCGAGATTATACCTTTGCTTTTTTTACTTCGGGGTTTTTTAAAAAAAAAGTAGAAGATAATCCGAGTGTTTTTTCCGTATTTTATATGCTCCTATTTTTTTTCTCTACAATAACAATTTCGTTGTTCTTGTTTTTAATGCTACTTCAAAAATATTATTTGCCTACTTTTTTCAACTATACGATAGCCCTCTGTTTTGTGGTTCTCTATTATGTATTAAAATATTCTTTAGAAACTATTTTGGCTAATATTATTAAGGCTAATTATAATACTAACTATTTCTTAGCTACAAAATCAGGTTATTTAAGCAATCTTAGCTTATGGTTATTTCCAGCCATAATTATCTATCAGTATGCGTTTAACTCTCCTTTATTTTTACTTATTTATAGCCTTATCTTATTTATTTTCAGGGCTTTTTTAATCTTTATTAATAACAAAAAAATAGTTATACGTAAGTTCTTTTATTTTATTTTGTACTTTTGCACCCTTGAAATAGCACCCCTACTAATTGTTTATAAAATAACTACTACGTAAAAGAGAAAAACATATGAAAGTGAAAACTATTTTAGTCTCTCAACCTGCTCCCAAAACGGAAACTTCTCCTTATTTTGATTTAGCAGAAAAACAAAAAGTAAAAATTGATTTTCGATCTTTTATTCATGTTGAGGGTATCGACGGAAAAGAGGTTAGAACTCAAAAAATTGATTTAAAAAACTATACTGCAATTATTCTAACAAGCAGAAATGCTGTTGATCATTTTTTTAGAATTGCCGAAGAAATGCGTTTTACAGTTCCTGACTCAATGAAGTATTTTTGTCAATCAGAAGCAGTTGCTTTTTATTTACAAAAATATGTTGTGTACAGAAAACGTAAAATTTATGTTGGAAGTAGAACTTTTCCTGACCTAATTAAATTGATAAAAAAACATAAAGATGAAAAGTTTTTATTACCATCTTCGGATAAATTAAAACCTTTAATCCCTGCTGAATTAGACAAACTAGGAGTTAACTGGAAACGTGCTAATTTATATAAAACAGTTGTTAGTGATTTATCTGACCTACAAAGTGTTTTTTATGATGTTTTAGTATTTTTTAGCCCTTCAGGAATTGATAGTTTATTCCAAAATTTTCCTAATTTTAAACAGAACGAAACAAAAATAGCAGTTTTTGGAAACTCAACTGTTAAAGCTGTTGAAGATAGAGGCTTGCGTGTAGATATTGCTGCACCAACACCTGAAACTCCTTCAATGACTATGGCTTTAGATAAATATATAAAAGATGTTAATAAAAAATAACATTATTTTTTAAAAGTAACCTATTAAGAGAAGCCTATCAAAATTATTTTGATAGGCTTTTTTATACTTTTTAAAAAATAAGTATAAAAAAACCCATTCAAAAAATGAATGGGAAAAATTGCTATGAAAAAGAAAAATTAGTGATTTTTAAATCACTATACAAATATACAAAACTAAACAACTGAAAACAAACATCTTAATTTATTTATTTTCAATTTAAATAAATTATTAACCATAAAAAAAGCAATCCTATTGGATTGCTTTTTTATATTTTACTAGAAGTAAATTATTCTACATTAAAAGTAATAGGTAATGTATACCCTACTCTTACTGCTCTACCTCTTTGTCTACCTGGTTTCATTTTAGGTATTTTTTTAGCTACACGAATAGCCTCTTTTTTTAATCTTGGGTGAGGAGCTCTTGCATTTACACTTGTAATAGAACCATCTTTATCAATTTTAAATTGAACATAAATACGTTTTTTACCTGGTGATAAACCTAACTCATTTGCTAATTCAGCATCAAAATTACGTTGTACATGTTTCTGTAATTTTTTATTTAAACAAGCTTTTTTTTCTGTTTTTGATCCTGTACAACCTGGAAAAATTGGCACTTCTTCAATAATAGCAAAAGGTACATCTTCTACTACAACTTCTTCCTCTTCAACTTCTTCGATATCTTCTACCTCAACAGCTTCAGATTCATCAGTTTCAGTCGACTCAATAACAGTTTCTTCTACTTCCTTCTCATCCTCTACAACTTCAATTTTATCTGGAGCTGGTGGTGGTGGAGTATTTTGTTTTGGTTTTGGTGGCTCAATGGTTAATTCAATTGTTTCTTCTTCAATTTCAGATGCCATTTCAACACCTTCTAAAACGCCATATGTTTTATCATATGTTTTATTTTCAATTGCAACATATGTTACAAATAAAGCTAAAACCAAACCTAGCTGCATAAACAGTTTACTATAATTCTCTAAATTTGACTTTGGATTCTTCTTAATTTCCATCCTAAATGTTTTTTAATAGTTCGCTAATTTAATTAATTTATTTCAACTTTTACAAGCTAATTCTTTAAATAGTTACATTTTTCTCAAAAAAAGAAAGTACATCATATAAGCTATTAAAATACCCGTCGTATTTGCTACAATATCTAAAACATCACCTGATCGGTATGTTGTTATTGTTACCTGAAGCCCTTCAATAATTATGCCGTAAAACAAACAGCATAAAACAATTATAATTTTATTTGTTTTTTTTTTATCAAAGGCAATTAACCAAACAAAGCATAAAACAAAATAAGCAAAAGCATGCTCGTATTTGTCTAAATTTTTTATTTGAATAATAGCGGGTGGTTTTCCAATTTTAATTAAACTAAGAATAGCAATACCGATGCTTATCAGTATTGCTATTATCGTTAAATTATCCTTTAATAAGCTCTTGATACGCTTGAGCACTTAATAAATCTTCCGTTTGTGAAGTTTCTGATAATTTAATTTTTATCATCCAACCATCACCGTAAGGATCTGAATTTACTAATTCTGGCTCGTCTTCTAATTTCTCATTAAATTCGATTACCTCTCCTGATAAAGGCATAAAAAGATCAGATACCGTTTTAACTGCTTCTACCGAACCAAAAACTTCTTCAATATCTAAAGTTTCGTCTAAAGTATCAACATCTACATAAACGATGTCACCTAATTCTCCTTGTGCAAAATCGGTAATACCAATTGTTGCTACACCTTGTTCAATTTTAACCCATTCGTGGTCTTTTGTAAACTTTAATTCTGATGGAATGTTCATTGTACTATTTTTATTGTGTTTGTTTTAATTTCCTAAATTATATATAATATTGATTCCCGCATTAATTGACTGCCTTGGAAATGTAGTTGACACCGCGTATTTAAACGTTTGATGGTTGTAATAAAACGACGCTGTTAAACTACTACTTAAATTATAATCGGCAATAAATTTTAACCCAAATAATTTCTCTCCTCCTGTTATTTGACTATTCTCTTTATCAACACTTCGTATTAAAGTTAAATTATCTCTTAAAGAAACATCTGCCCTTAAATTAATATCTCCTTTCACGGTTTGCTTTTTCCCAGTAAATTTGGTTACAAATTTAACATCTTTAATTTTATATCCAAAGCCAACAACATATTCTGTTCCTTTAACATCAGTTAAAGTATTATTATTAAAATTTAAAGTTAAGCTTCTATCTCTTCGTATTTCTCCTTTAAATGAAAATGAATTTTTCATTCTAAAATCGACTTTTACCAAAGGAGAAAACTCATCGATTAAAGTTGCTGACGAAAGTAGTAGTTCTGACTGATAATTACCAGAATTATTTGTATTTGTTGCTACCGATGTATCATATTGTAAATTATTGGTGTAATTTCCTATTGTATAAGATGATTTATACCCATGAGATACGGTAAATGATGAAAATGATTTTTTAAACCACTTATATTGCATTAACCCATTAAAACGCAATGTCCAGTTAGGAATTGGAATATTTTTAAACACATTGGTACTTACCTTACTGGCATTAATTCCTGAATATGCTGCTATAAATGCAGGAAGCATTACTTGTTGACCTGTTATTTTATATCCTGCATCTGGTGTGTTTGGTAATTTTGATGCAGCAGATAAGCGTTCTGAAATTGTTGCTCGGTTTGCTAAAAAGGTATCGTATAACGCATCATTGTTTGTAAAAATAGTTCCCATCATAAAATGACTCGTACTGTAATTACCTGTTTCGAAGGCTTTAATTTTTGGGTCTTGCTCAAAACCGCCAGCTCCATCAGAAATTATATCTAACTGTTGATTTAAATTACTGGTATGAATTTTATTTGCTCTTAAATCAATCGTTAAATTTTTAAAAGGTTTTACAGACACTGTATAATCTAACTTTTTATAGGCTGTTTTCCCGTAATTCTTACTATAATAAGGTTGTTTTTTATCTGTTTGACTTGTTCTTGTAACCAACCATCCGTTTTCAATAGCAGCATTTAAAATATCTGTTTGACTACCAAATACAAACCCTAAAGATGGCGCAGTACCACCAGCATAATTGTTTCTTCCTAAAAAACCAACTGAAGGTTTGTACCCCTGTAATAAAGTACCATTATTTTGAGAATAACTAATTTTACCTCTTTTTACTGATGTTAAAATATTATAGGTTCCTTTCAATATTTTACGCCCAAAAGAAGCATTCTTTTTTAAACTTGCTTTTTTAACAGGGCTCTTTTTAGTTCCTTTTAATAGTAGTTTATCAAGCTTTAAGGTTTTATAAAAACGCCCAAAATCAATCGTAGCATTTAAGTTGTGCGTGTTGGTATTCTGAATCATATTACCAACAACATCTTGGTAATCAATAGTGGTAATTTCACCCGTTAATTCATCTTTCTGATTAATGACACTCTGCGAACCTGCTTTCCAATCAAAATCGGCAGTGTAGCCGTAATCGGCAGTTACAAAATTCAAAAACGGTATTTTTTTAAGCGGTAATTTATAGGTGGTATTTAATTTCTGATGATAATTATCAGGGCGTCCAACGGTAAAAAACTGATCGTAGATTTCTAAATTTTCTTCCGTTCCAAAACTATCATAAATATAATTATTGGTTGCATTAAAATTCAATTGCAATGATTTTGTTAAATCAAAACCAACAGTATAATCCCAATTAAATAAAAATCTACGTTGAATTAATTCGGGCTGTGCAGTTAAACCTTCAATTAAATTTCGTGATTGTTGAGTATTATAACTTCTATTAATTTTAGAATTAACAGCAATTGTTTTAGGAACAGGATTTATATTTAAGTCTTTTATCAATTTTAAATACTTACTTTTAAATACTGTCGATTTTTTAAACGGTTCAATAACAAAAGGCTTGAAATTAAAATTATAACTCGCACCTGCCATTACATTGGTGTTTTCAAATTTTTCAATATTATAATCTCGATGTAACTCTTCATTATGCGCATAAGAAACCGATACATTTTCTACATCATAAAACTTTGGCGTTTTTTTACTTTCAGGATTTTTATTCTTTTTAACATTGATAAAGCTAATACTTTTTCTACGCGTATAGTCTTGCGCATTTTTACTATTTGGATTTTTATCTAACGCTTCTTTTAGTTCAATATCCTGAAATTGAGGATCGTATTTAGGATCTCTAAATTCTTCGCCATAACTGTAAGTCATCGGCAATTGAATATTCCATTTTTTAGGCATCATTTTACCCAATTGAACATTCGTGGCAACGCTATATTGCTTGGTTTGCTCAATACTTCGTTGCTGAACTCTATCTTCAATACTACCAAAACCAATGGTTGACATCCTACCTGCTAAAGATACATCCATTACATCGGCAAGGTTGGCATCGGCATTTACAACCGTTGCCCATCCTCCTTTATTATCAAAACCAACTGCTCGTAATTCGTTAAACCAAACCTCAGCTGTTTTGGTTGAATTCGATGTGTTTTTTACCCCTAACATTACCGTTTTTATTTGTGCCAATGTTGGGTTTCCTTTTACTGATATTTTTAAACCAGCTACTTTTGATGATGAAAATATTTCGGTAATACTCGCATCTAAAGGTCTTAATAATTTTAAGTTAGCAAGCTCTTTTAAAGGGATTTCTAAATTATTTTCTGCTGGCAACCAAACATCTTCAGAAGTTGCATTAGAAGTTGATAAACTTAACGGTTTTTCAATTTCGTAATAATTATCATTCAAATCTGTACCTAGGCGGATAACGGCAACCATATCGCCACTTTGAGTACCGCTACCCGTAGGAGTTTCGGCATGCAAAAACATTCGTAGTTTTTTATATCTACGCATATCAATACTAATATTTTTATAAATTGTTCTTACCTGATCGGCAGGTAAATCGGTTACTTTTAAGGTTACCGATTGCTCATTTTGACGTTGAATTCTGTTTGTTCCTTGTAATTCTTCTCGTTGAATTCCTGGAGGTAATTGATATCTTTCCTGATTTTGCTCAATACTAACAACACCCACTTCAAACTTATTAAGTTCGCTCGGTTTTAAAGCAACAGGAACACCATTTTCCGGGAATGTTTTGGTGTAACGTCGCCAATCGCCACGCACCAATTCTAATTCACCAAATCGTAAAACAACAGGCATTTTAAATTCGGTTAAAAACATTCTGATAAAGCGAATACTATTAAAATCAGAAATTCCATTTATTTTTTGATCTTCAGTAATATTTCGAATAGGTATTCTAAATTGATACCATTTAGGCGTTATTTTTTGTCCGTTTGATAAACTAACCGATACTCCTTCTTTAACATCAATAATATGATTTTGACCTTTTATTAAATCGGCTTTATTTAATGAAACTTCGTATTCAAAATAACTATTAACAGGGTTCATTGTTTGATCCTTATTAATATCTTCAGTATCAGGATATGCTGTTGATGATGTAGGATATGACTCCCCCGATTGGCTTGCCGTTGGCGAATTTCCTTGTGTACCGTTAAAGTTTTTATATCGTGATAAAATTGACGGATTTAACGCCTCTATTGCGCCTCCTCTAAAATATTGAAAATTATCGCCCGCAGGGTCATTTCCAAAGCTTGCTATTTGCTGATCTGTTAAATTATGTTTTCTTTTAAGAAAAGCTGTTTCTTCGGCATCATTCAATCCATCTAAACCAATATCCTGATTTTTTCTATGGTTGTTATCATTATCAAAAGCATATAAAATCGATGGATTAATTGGTATATTTCCCCAAGCGGTTTCGTTTACATTAAGCCCTTCGGTTTTATCACCATCTTCAGGTAAACCATTTTCATATTGCTTTCTACCATCTTTTAAAATATCTTCAGAAACATTTCCTAAATTGATAAATAACTTTCCTACCTGATTGCTAAAATCTTGAGGATTTACACCTGTTGGCAAACCTTCCGCCTGAGTAATCGAGTAATTTTCATACGGATCCATCAGCCAAAATTGAATATACTCCACATTTGACTGTTCAAAGTTATTGGTTGTTAACGGGCGCATAATTCCTGCCCAACGTTTTGTTGCTGTTTCTTGACCTACATTGTAATTATAAGGACCTCTTTCTGACGGATAATACGCCAAATCTAAGGTTCTTACTAAGTTTTGTTGGGTAATATCTAAATCTGTATTTGGAAATAATTCATTGTAACGAATTTGACGCACTTCATTTCTTGACAGTTCATTTTCATCAATATTTCCTGGTCTGTTTGATCCTGCATAAAAAAGCTGATCTACATTATACCAAGCTATTTTTGCCCTATTATAATTGTATGATAAATCGCCTGAACCACCATTTAATTGTTGTGATTCTGGCGTACTTGCCAAAAACCATTGCTGTGGCGAACCTAAATTAATAGGAATTTGAGACGCTTCAAAATCATCTAAATAAGAAGTTGCCGTTCCATCTACATTAATTCCGCTTGGCGAACCAGGAATTAAATATGCCAAATCGGCTCGAACCGATACATTTGACGGCGCATCCGTTTCTACAAAGGGTAATTTGTTGGCTAATTTTGTTAAAAAAGGCACTTCAGAAGAATATGCTAAATTAAACCCTAACATAGTGTTGTTAATTGGTTCACCTCCAAAATTCACCTTTGGTGTTATTGGTTTTTCGCTTACATTCAAATACGTTCCTCCTAAAGTAAAGTTTTCTGAAAAACGATGTTCTACATCAATTCCAATAAATGTTTTTCGTTGCTGACTAAATAAATTATTACTTTCGGTAGTCGCATTAATAGGAATCCCTGATGCTTCTAATCCTGCGTCTAAAATTTGTACACGCCCTAGTTGATAATCTACCACATAATCAATTCCTTCTACTAATTGTCGTCCGCCTGCGGTAACACGAACCGAACCTCTAGGAATGTTAAATCCGCCAAGCGATATTCCACGACTTGTTGCAGCTTTAAAATATCCTTTTAAAAAGAATTTATCTTTATTTTGATATTCGTTTTTTGCCTGAATTTTAGTGGTTAAATATAGTTCTTCAAAAAGGTATTTTTTTTGATCGCTTGTATTGGTCAAAGCATCTTTTAAACCATTTCCAAAAGGTTCTGGCTCTGGAAAAATAACATATCCTCTTTCAGAATTTACTGTTATTCCATCTACATAATCAAAAAAACCATCTCCTTTGGGTACGGCATATTCACTTTGGTCTAATTTATCTAAATTGAATATTCGCAGTAATGGTTTTTTTCGCACTGCTTTATCGGCATCATTTTTATCAGTTTCGGCATTTTGTAAAGTATTTTGTAGGGTTCCTGTTTGATCATCTCTATATAATAATTCAATACGAAAACCTTCACGTTGTAATGGAAAAGCGCCTAAAGCATACACGTTTTTCATCATTAATTGCCAGGTAGGAAATGCTTCTCCTAAAAAACCAGGCGCACTTGTATTAGGGCGAATGGTGTTTAAAATTTCACTACGCAGTAATTTTACCACTAAGTTAGACGGCGCAACTACGCCATCGTTTGAAAATTCTCCTACTTTAAAAACTGTTTCACCATTTGAAGCTCCAACAACAGTATATTCGTAGGCAACCGCTAAAACTTCACCATCATTTAAACGTCTGTTTAAAGAGATAAATCCTAGTTGATTGTGTACTCTAAATTCATTGGGTTGTAACTTTCGAGCATTTTGTAAATAGGAATAATTATAGCCTTGTTTTGCTATAATTCCTTCGCTTTTTATAGCGGCATCTATGGTAGCTACATCTCTAATTTGCCCTGATTCTGTTAATAAATTTGCTAATTTATTTACCTTATTATCAGGAATGTTAAAACCATTTGCAGTTACAGGACTACCGTTTAATTTTTTAACTTCAGTATTTACTAAACTCTTGGTATTCGACTCTCCTAAATCGGCAAGTCCTACAATACTTCGGTAATCGGTTACGTTTTGAGAGGTATTTGTTACCCAAACCTCAACCCTTGTAATATTTATCGGACTGTTTACTAGCGGATAATTAACTAAGGCTTCTTTGTAATTTTCTCTAAAATAATGCCCTAAAAAGAAGTGACGGTCATTGTCATAATCAGAAGCACGTAATTCAAAAGGTTCAATGGTAGCGCCTCCTTGAGCTACTACAGTTTTAGATTGTGAGTTTTGCTGCGAAAAAGCGGCAGTTATATGTGTTTTACCAAATTGTAGTTCGGTTTTTACTCCAAACAATGTTTGCGCACCGTTTATTAATGAGTTTTTAATAGGCATGCTAACATTTCCCGCTTCGATATTTCTAATAATATCATCTTCGGTTGGGGTATATTCTAACTTGATAATGTTTTGAAAATCAAAGGTAGATTGGGTATCGTAATTTGCGGTTACTTTTAGGCGTTCCCCTATTTTTGCTTGTAAACCAACACTTAATTGCTGATCAAAATCAAAGGTGAAATTACTTTGATTTTCAATAGATATTTGCGGGTTTTCATTTTTCTGATAAACCCCACCCAACTTAATATTTACCTGTCCTGTTGGCTTAACATCTACGGTATTTCCTCCGAAAATAGATTCAAAAAACTTTGAATTTACATAATATTTTGGTAATAAATTTTTTCGAGCTTTTTTACTCCCTTTACTCTTTGGGTTTGTTGCGGCTACTTTTTCTTGAAAATATGCTTTAATATCGTTTTTTAAGCGATACTTTTTATATTCATTAGGCGTCATAAAAATGGGTGTACCAATAGTATAATCACCAATTTTTTCTACCATCACAAATTTATTGATTGCCTTGTCATAGCGCACAATTTTTTCTGATGGATTATTTAAAAAAAGTGCCCCTTTTTGAGTATTGCTAAAACGATACTTTAAAGGTATAAGTGTATCTTTTTTTACAATATTATTGGCAGTACTTCCTGTATTTTGCGAAAACGAAACAACACTTACCAATAAAGCAAGTGTTGTTAAGAATATATTGATGATTTTTTTTTCCAACCCGTTTTATAAATTTTTCAACGCCTGTCTTATAAGTGTTTCAACACTTGCATCAGGTGTTTCTTTTAGTATATTTCCAATAACTTTTTCTGCTTGCTTGCGTAAAAAGCCTAAGACCTCTAAAGCTGATAACGCTTCTTCTTTATTTGTATTGTTTTGTGTGATTGAAACTTCATCTAAATCAAAAATCTTTACAATTTTATCTTTTAAATCAACAATAACACGTTGCGCTGTTTTAATTCCGATTCCTTTTACAGATTGAATTGCTTTTACGTTTTCTGAAGCAATAGCCTGTTGTATTTCTTCGGATGTCATTGACGATAACATGGTTCGGGCAATGCTTGGTCCTACACCAGATACAGAGGTAAGCAATCTAAAAATTTCTCGCTCTACTTTATTAAAAAAACCATATAAAGTGTGCGCATCTTCGCGGATAGCTAAATGTGTGTATAACAACACATTTTCATCCGCAGGTAAATTGGAATATGTATGTAAAGAAATATGTAATAAATAGCCTACTCCATTGCAGTCAATAACGGCATGTGTAGGGCTTTTTTCTACTAATTTCCCTTTTATTTGTGTAATCATTTAAATAAGTTTTACCACCTATAAATATAGGTGGTTTTTTGAACATTAAATTGTTATACCTTAGCTATTCGCTCTTTATTTTGAGCATCTACAACGGCAACTGCTGCCATATTAACCATTTCATCAACACTTGCACCTAATTGTAAAATATGTACAGGTTTACTCATTCCTAATAAAATAGGTCCGATAGATTCTACACCCTCCGCCTCTTTCATTAATTTATAAGTAATATTTGCTGATTCTAAATTAGGGAAGATTAAAATATTGGCTCTTTTTCCGTTTAATTTAGAAAAAGGAAATTCTTTGGCTAATAATTCTGGATTTAAAGCAAAATCGGCTTGTAATTCTCCATCAACAATTACATTTGGATGATTTCGATGTATGTAAGCAACGGCTTCTCTAATTTTTACAGAACTTTCTGATTTTGATGAGCCAAAATTTGAAAAACCTAACATAGCAATATGCGGGGTCATTCCAAACATTTTTGCCAATACAGAGGTTAACTGTGTTATTTTAGCTAAATCTTTTGCCGTTGGATTAATATTAATGGTTGTATCGGCTAAAAATATAGGTCCTTGTTTGGTTAGCATCATATTTGTTGCTGCAACCCTAGTAACACCTTTGTCTTTTTCGATTAACTCTAACATTGGTTTTACAACCGATGCGTATGACCTAGAATATCCTGTAATTAAAGCATCTGCTTCGCCAGTATTTACCATCATTGCGGCAAAATAATTACGCTCACGCATCCATTTTTGTGCCTCTAAAAACGTAATTCCTTTACGCTGTCTTGTTTTCCAGAAAAATTCAGCATATCTATTTCTTCGAGCTGATTCTTCATCTGTTTTAGGATCAATAATAGTAACTTCGGCATTAAAACCTAGTTCTTCTTTTAATTCTAAAATAACTTCTTTTCTACCTAATAAAATAGGGATTGCTATTTTTTCATCAGAAACACGTTGTGCAGCCTTTAATACATCTATATGATCTGCTTCAGCAAAAACAACACGTTTAGGATTTTTCTTTGCCCTGTTGTGTAATAACCTGATTTCTTTATTTCCATTACCCGACCTGTCCATTAATTGTTCACGGTAGGCTTTCCAATCGGTAATTGGTTCTTGAGCAACACCCGATTCCATCGCTGCTTTTGCAATTGCTGGTGGAATTTCATAAATTAATCGAGGGTCAAATGGTTTTGGAATAATATATTCACGCCCAAATGAAAGACTCACCTCATCATACACAATGTTTACCTGCTCTGGCACTGATTTTTTAGCCAAATCGGCTAAAGCATGTACGGCTGCCATTTTCATTTCTTCATTAATTTTGGTGGCTCTAACATCTAAAGCTCCTCTAAAAATAAACGGAAATCCAAGTACGTTATTTACTTGATTCGGATGGTCAGACCTTCCAGTTGCCATAATAATATCATCACGAGTATCAATGGCTGTTTGGTATTCAATTTCAGGATCAGGATTAGCCATTGCAAAAACAATCGGGTCTTTTGCCATTGCTAATAACATTTCTGGTGTTACCACATTTCCTTTAGATAAACCTATAAAAACATCGGCATTGTGCATTGCTTCTTCTAAAGTATTTAAGTCTTTATCGGTTGCAAATTCGGCTTTTTGTGACGTTAAATTATCTCTATCTTTTCGGATAACTCCTTTACTATCGCACATTACGATGTTTTCTCTTTTAGCTCCTAGCGCTAGGTATAAACGAGTACATGAAATTGCTGCTGCACCTGCTCCGTTTACAATAATTTTAATATTGGCAATGTTTTTATCAATAATTTCGATAGCATTTTTTAAGGCAGCTGTAGATATAATTGCAGTTCCATGCTGGTCATCGTGCATTACTGGAATGTCTAATTCTTCAATTAATCTTCGTTCTATTTCAAAAGCTTCAGGAGCTTTAATATCTTCTAAATTAATCCCTCCAAAAGTAGGAGCTATTGCTTTTACTGTTTCTACAAATTTATCTACATCAGTAGTATCTACTTCAATATCAAAAACATCAATATCTGCAAAAATTTTAAATAACAATCCTTTTCCTTCCATTACTGGTTTAGAGGCTTCAGGACCTATATCTCCTAGCCCTAGCACTGCTGTTCCGTTAGATATAACCGCTACTAAATTTCCTTTAGCAGTGTATTTATAAACATTGTTTTTATCTTTTGCTATTTCTAAACAAGGTTCTGCAACCCCAGGTGAATATGCTAATGCTAAATCGTGTTGTGTTGCATATTTTTTAGTAGGTACTACTGCTATTTTCCCTGGTTTTGGCTTGGCGTGGTATAACAAAGCTTCACGCCTTTTTCTAGAATCACTCATAGGTTCGTTCTTGTTTGTTTGAACTCACAAATATACATTTTTGTTATTTAGTTTAAACTTTAAAATATTAGTAAAAGAATCTCTATAGAAATAATTTTCTTCTTAAATTTGTATATATTATATAAATTAAACTACTAAATATGGAAACCCCTCCTATAAAACACATCATTGATGAAGAAGTTAAATGGAATAAAAACCAAACAATTGTAAGTAAAACAGACACTGCAGGAACAATTCTTTATGCAAATAGTGTTTTTACGGATGCCTGTGAATATACTGCTATTGAGTTAATTGGTGAGCCTCATAATATTATTAGGCACCCAGATATGCCTAAAGTTGCTTTTAAAGCACTTTGGGATGCTTTAAAACAAGGAAAAAATTATCATGCAATTGTAAAAAATTTAACAAAAACAGGTAGATATTACTGGGTTATTACTGATTTTACTATCGATAAAGATGATGCTGGAAATATTACAGGATACACTGCTCGAAGAAAATCGGTACCTACTAGTGTTGTTAAAAAAATTGAACCTTTATATAAAATATTGTTAGATATTGAAAAGCTTAAAGGTGAAAAAGCAAGTGAGTTATATTTTAATGCCTACCTAGAAGAAGAAGTTGGTAAAAGTTATGATGAATTTGTGGTTGATTTATTTAAAGAAGAAGCTTTAAATGAACAAAAACTTAAAAAAATAGCAGAAATAAAAGAAATAGAACCTGAACACGAAAGTAAACTTAAAAAAGGTTTAAATTGGTTTTTCTTTGGTGATTTTATCTAAAATATTAATTAATCAACTAGTAATAAGACTACTAAAAAAACAAGAAACTGCTTACTTAAAATATAAGCAGTTTTTCTGTCTTATACAAATAATTAATTTAACATTGCCGTGTTAAGTAAATGTTATAATTTCGCAACGTTAAAGATAAAAAAACCATGATAAAAAACCCACTTCGCCCCCAGCAAATTCTTGATGAAGAAATAAAATGGGATAAAACACAAACCATAATTAGTAAAACCGATGCTTCTGGTACTATTTTATATATGAACGATGCTTTTGAAACAGCTTCTGAATATAATAAAATTGAGCTAATCGGTGAACCTCATAATATTATTAGGCATCCTGATATGCCTAAAGTTATTTTCAAAGTATTATGGGAAAATTTAAAAGGGAAAAAAAACTTTCATGCAATTGTTAAAAACCTTACCAGAACAGGTAGGTATTACTGGGTAATTACCGATTTTACAATTGATAAAGATGAAAAAGGCAATGTAGCTGGTTATACTGGTCGTAGAAAAGCATTACCAAATAGTGTTATCGAAAAAATAGCTCCTCTTTATAAAACACTTTTAGAAATAGAAAAAATAAAAGGAGAGCCTGCTAGTCAATTATATTTTGAAGCTTATTTAAAAGAAGAAATTGGTAAAAGTTACGATGAATTTGTTGTTGATTTATTTACTGATGAATCTATGAAAAATGAAAAAATAGTTACTGAAGAAGTAGCAAAACCTAAAAAAGGGTTAAGTTGGTTTTTTTCTAAAAACTAATTAAATTTTCAAAATATAAAAGCCACCTAAGTTCATGAATTTAGGTGGCTTTTATTGTTAAAAACAACTCGAAAAAACTTATTTTTAGAGCTATTTATTATCTTTTTCTTAACAAATAATTTCGGAACTTTGTAACTTATAATAATCGATAGTCTAAATTTTTTATCCATGAAAAAAATATATAAAATACTGCTAACCATATTTATTGCATTATTAATGTTACTTATTTTAACGCCATTTTTATTTCAAGATAAAATTATTACACTGGTTAAAAAAACTGTTAATAATAACATTACTGCTCAGTTAGATTTTTCAAACTCTAACCTTAGTTTATTTAGAGATTTCCCAAATGCCTCTGTCCAACTTTCTAATGTGTCAATTATCAACAAAAAACCTTTTGAAGGAGACACCTTATTATTTGCTAAAAAGATTAACTTAGAGTTAAAACTTACTGAGTTATTCAAAAAAACATCAGAACAACTTAATATTCAGTCTTTTTCTATTGATGATGCAATTGTACATGTTTTAATCAACAAAAAAGGTATTGCTAATTATAATATTACAAAACCTTCGGATGTAAAAACTGAAAATACGGATGAAACTCCTTCTAATTTCGGACTTTCTATAAATTCGTATGCAATTAACAATGCATTAATAAAATACCATGATAAAAAAGGAAAGTTAAAAGTAAAATTAACTGATTTTAATCATAGCGGAAGTGGCGATTTTTCTCAAAAAAAATCAGAATTAAACACGAGTACATCAACATTAGTTTCTTTTGAAATGGATGGCGCTTCCTATGCCAAAAATCAAAAAATAACTTTAGATGCTATTTTAGGAATGGACTTAGTTAATAGCAAATTTTCATTCCTAAAAAACGAAGCTAAACTTAATAATTTACCTTTAATATTTGATGGTTACGTTCAAATAAATGACAATAATCAAGAAATTGACCTTAACTTTAAAACACCATCATCAGACTTTAAAAACTTTTTAGGATTAGTACCTGAAACATACACTAAAAGTATTGAAAATGTAAAAACAAGTGGTGATTTTAGCGTTGCAGGAACTGTTAAAGGACTTATTACAAATAAGAAAATTCCGCTTTTAGACATCAGCCTTAAATCGAATAATGCTTCATTTAAATATCCCGATTTACCTAAAAGTGTACGTGATATTGATATTGATGTACAATTAAAAAACACAAGTGGTTATCTTAATAAAACCTTTGTTGATATTAACAAATTATCTTTTAAAATTGATGAAGATGTTTTTTCTGGTAACGGAAAAGCATACAATATTACCACTAACCCAACTATTGATGCTAAATTAAACGGAACTTTAAATTTAGCCAATATCAATAAAGCATATCCTGTTGATTTAGAAAATGAATTACAAGGAATTTTAAAAGCCAATTTACATACTAAATTCGATTTAAAAGCAATTGAAAATAACACATTAAGTCGTATTAAAAATAATGGAAATATTGAGCTAAACGATTTTGTATATGCTTCTAAAGATATCGTTAATTCTATTAATATCAAAAACTCTAACGTAAGTTTTACTCCTGCTAAAATCATCTTAAATAAATTCAATGCAACTACTGGTAAAAGTGATTTAAACGCTACTGGAAACATTAATAATTTATTAGGATTTTTACTTGCTGATAAAAAATTACAAGGAACTTTTAACTTAAAATCGAACGCTTTTCATATTAGCGATTTTATGCAAGAAAGCACTGATGATAATCAAAAAGAAGAAGAAAATACTAAAGAAGAACAACAACCTGATACCGTTTTAAAAATTCCTGCTTTTTTAGATTGTAAAATTTTAGCAGATGCAAAAACAGTTTATTACGACAACTTAACATTAAAAAATGTAAAAGGAACTCTATTAATAAAGGATGAAAAAGCAATTTTACAGAATGTAAATGCAAATATGTTTAAAGGTCAAATTTCTTTTAACGGTGAAGTAAATACCAAAGAAAAAACACCTGTTTTTAATATGAATTTAGGAATGAAATCTTTTGATATTTCAGAGTCTTTTAACGGATTAGATTTATTAAAATCGATTAGTCCGATAGCAACAGTTTTAAACGGAAAGTTAAATTCTGATATTAATTTATCAGGAAATTTAAACGGCGACTTTACACCCGATTTAGCATCTGTTTCAGGAAAAGCTTTAGCAGAATTATTAAGCACTAAAATTGAACCTAAAAACAGTAAAGCTTTAAGTTTATTAAATAATAAATTATCTTTTTTAGATTTAAGTAAGTTAGATTTATCAGATATTAAAACAAAATTATCTTTTGATAAAGGTCAAGTATCTGTAAAACCTTTTAAGTTAAAATATAAAGACATCAATATAAATGTTGGCGGAAATCATAGTTTTGACCAAAAGATGAATTATAACGTAACTTTAGATGTACCTGCTAAATATTTAGGAAGCGAAGTTCAAGGATTACTTTCTAAAGTAAGTGCAAAAGACCAAAATACAACTGTACCTATTACTGCTAATATTACAGGAAATATGAAAAATCCTGCTGTAAAAACAGATTTATCATCATCAGTAACTAAATTGAGTCAAAAATTAATTCAACAACAAAAAGATAATTTAATTAACAGTGCTATAAGTAAAGTTTCTGAAAGTAAAACAATTGATAAAATCAATACTAAATTAGATAGTAAACTTGGAAATTTATTAGGAAATAAAAAAACAGATACCACCAAAACAAGTACTACTAAAACAGAAACTGTTAAAAAAGTAAAAGATGTTTTAGGCGGATTATTTGGTAAAAAGAAGAAATAAAAACGTATTTACTTTAGAGCTTAAACACTCTAAACAAAATATTTAACAGGTTTTAACAGTTAGTTGAAACCTGTTTTTTTATGTTTGTAATAAAAAATGAAAAGATTAATTCTTCTATTATTTGTAGTATTTACCAATATCACTATTGCTCAAATTAAAGGAAAAGTTACCGATACAAATAATAAAAATTTATCTTTTGTTAGTATTTATTTAGAAAATACAATTACAGGAACTACCACAAATAATAACGGTAATTATGAATTATCAGTAAATAAAAAAGGAGAATACATCGTTATTTTTCAACTTTTAGGATACAAAACAATTAAGAAAAATATTATTGTTAAAAATTTCCCTACTATTCTAAACATTGTTCTTTCTGAAGAAGAAGTTACTTTAGATGAAGTATTAATTTCATCCGAAGAAAATCCTGCAAATAAAATTATTCGAAATGTAATTGCTTCTAAAAAGAAAAATACAGCTAAATTTTCTCAATATACCGCCGATTTTTATTCTCGTGGATTATTTAAAGTTAAAAATCTTCCCAAAAAATTTCTAGGTAATAAAATTGATGATATGGGCGGTGGTTTAGATTCTACAAGAAGTGGAATTGTGTATCTTTCTGAAACCATTTCTAAAATTTCATATCAGAAAAAACCAACAAATTTTAAATAACATATTATTGCTTCTAAAGTTTCGGGAAGTAATAACGGAATTAGTTTTAATCAAGCTAAAGAAGTTGATTTTAACTTTTATAAAAACTCCTTTAATTTAGCAGATGCTCAAATGATTTCGCCAATTGCTAACGAAGCTTTTAGTTATTACAATTATCAATTAAATGGAAACTTTTATGATAAAAACGAAAAATTAATCAGTAAAATAAAATTACTTCCGAAAAGAAAAAACGACCGTGTTTTTAGCGGATTTATTTATATATCAGAAGATGATTGGGCTATTTACGGAACCGATGTTATAGTTACAGGTGCACAAGCAAATACACCTATGATTGATACTTTACACATCAAACAAAGCTATAATTATTCACTAAAAAATAAAGTTTGGATTCCTGTTACACAAACAATCGATTTTAAAGCTGGTATCTTTGGATTTAATTTTAACGGTCGTTTTTCGGCAGCATATTCAAATTATAATTTCGCACCTAATTTCACTAAAAAATCATTTAGTAATGAAGTTTTATCTTTTGCTGAAAATGCCACCGAAAAAGATAGTTTATATTGGAATAAAATTCGTCCTGTTACTTTAACATCCGAAGAAAATGCAGATTATAAATTAAAAGATAGCATTAAAACTGTCCGAAATTCTAAAAAATATTTAGATTCTACAGATACAAAACATAATAAATTTAATCTTATAAATATTGTTTCAGGTTATTCTTATTATAATACTTACGATAAATGGGGAATAGATATTTCTTCTCCTATTGAAGATTTAAACTTTAACACGGTACAAGGATGGAATTCATCTCTTGGAATTAAATATTCTAAAACAGTCAATAAAAAAGGAGAAAAATTTAATATTGGTACAAAAATAAATTATGGTTTTTCTGATAAAAAAGTACGACCAACAGCAAACTTTTTTTACAAATGGAATAATACAAATAAACCTATTTTAACTGCTTCAGTAGGTATTACTACTTCTCAATTTAATGCCCAAAAACCTATTTCAAAATTATGGAATACAATTAGTAGCACTTATTTTAAAAAAAATTACCTTAAAATTTATGAGAAAACATTTACTAAAATTGCTTTTTCAGAAGAAATAAATAATGGTATTCGTTTTTATTCTTCCTTAGAATACGCAGATAGAAAACCTTTATTTAATACAAGTGATTATGTGATGTTTTCTAATAAAGATGTTAATTATACAGCTAATAATCCGCAAGAACCTAAAAATTTTACCACTTCATTTACACCACATCATATGTGGTCTTTTAAGTTAGGAGCAAATATTAATTTCGAACAAAAATATATGTCATATCCTGATGGAAAATATAATATAGGAACTAATAAATATCCTACTTTATTTGTCGGATATACTAAAAATTTTGGTTCAGGAAATACTACATTAAATTCTGATATATTCTATTCTCAATTATCTCAAAAAATGAATTTAAGTAATTGGGGGGAATTTAAATATAAAGCTAAAGGGGGCGTGTTTTTAAAGAAAAAAGACATTCCGTTTATAGATTATACTCATTTTAACGGAAATCGCTTATTAATTGCTCCAAAAGATAATTATTTAGATAACTTTTATATGCTACCTTATTATCAATTAAGTACTAATAATAAATACGGAGAACTACATGGAGAATACAATTTTAAAGGTGCTTTATTAAGTAAAATTCCATTAATTAATAAATTAAATATTCATTTAATTACTAGTGCAAAAGGATTATTTACAGCAGAAAACAAACCTTATTCTGAATTTGCTATTGGTTTAGGTAATATCGGATTTGGTAAATGGCGATTTTTACGTGTAGATTTTGCCAAATCTAATTTCAATGAAAAATCTGAAAATAGAATACTTTTCGGAATTAATTTGTAAATTAGACTTTTAATCTGCTTATAGAGGTTATAAGCGAAAAAAAAATCAAAATACGAATATGAACATAACCGTACTACTTTTTGGTATTGCTACCGATTTGATAGGAAATACTTCTTTAGAAATAACACTTCCTGAAAATTGTAGCGTAAGCCATTTTAAAGAATTACTTACAGAAGAATATCCGAAGTTAGTAAAAATTAGCGCATATGCCGTGGCAATTAACGAAAGTTATGCCAAGCAAGAAACCCTTATTAAAAAAAATGATGTTATTGCCATTATTCCTCCTGTTAGTGGCGGATAAACCTATATTTTTTTACAACTTATAACCGATACTAAATAATACAACTCTTGGCATCATATAGGTTTTAGCATCAGTAATTAAATAATCAGAAAATCGATTACTTTGCTTAAATGTGGTGTCAAATAAGTTCTGAATAGTCAGCTTAAATAACCAAGGGCTATCTTGTTTTTGATACGACAACATTGCATTGGCAACTTCATAATTATTATAAGCTTTTTGTGCTTTATTTTGATAGTTATAATGCGTATAATCGGCATTGAAAATGAAACCGTTTAAAAAATCATAATCGATGTTTATATAAGGTTCGTTGGTCGTAAATTTAGCCTTGAAATTATTAGAAGTGTAATTTCCGATACTCTTTTTAAAGCCCATTTTTAAGGTTGGAAATTTATCAAATAAAGTTTCAAAACCTACATCAAAAGAATAATTATCGCTTTTGTTAGCTGCCAAAATAGTATTTATTTTCTGTGTAAAAACTGAACTACTATAACTTCCTACAAGCTTATATCTTATTTTTTTAATACGCTTTTTAAGCGATGCTCTAGCACGCCAATTTTCATTCGGATTGTCTAAAATTTCGGGCGATATAAACCTGTTTATTCCATCGAAATTAACCGAATTATTAAAGCCTTTAATTTTTTTAGTATAATTAGCACTGGCATGTAACATTAAACCTCGATACATACTAAAACGGCTATATCGTATACGTGCCGAATGAAATAATTCATTTTCTAAAGTTGAATTTCCTTTAAACACCGAATTATAAGATTGTAAATAAAATCGATTAGCGAGTTTAGAGGCGTCCGAAAAATTGGTTTTTAAATTATAACTTAATTCCACTTTTCTCGATTTATTAAAGGCGATTTTCATTAAAAAATCGGGTAATAAAATCCATTTATTTTTTTTAAAAATATTTTCTTGACTTATTTTCCACTTATAATTATGTAAATAAGCACCTTGTTTAAAGGTAAATATCCCTGTTCTAAATTTATAATGGATTCCTGCAAAAAAATCGTTATGCTTTAAAACTGTATTATTGTTAAAACCTCCTGTTGAAAAATTGTTAATTGTAGTATCATCTAATATTTGAAAATTATGGTTGCTAAATTTTTCTTGTTGATGTGTATTTCCAATAGTCGTATAAATATGGTGATTTCTATTTAACACCCAAAAATCTTTAAAAACACTGTGTAAATAATGCTTTTCAGTTTCGTTTAATTGCTGAATTTTCAGTAAATCCTGATTACTATTTAAAGGTTGAATAATGGGTTTAATTCGCGTTAAAAATGCTTTTGAAGCATTCCAAAAAGTAGTTGGATTATTTTTATCAAAAGTATAATTTACTACGGATGAAAAAGTATGATTTTGCGATTGGTTTTTATGCCATTCTATATTTTGATTTACATACCAAATATCATTTTCTTTAGTTGTTTCTATGTTATTTATAGCATTGTTTATTGATGAAGAAATAGCATTGTTATTATGTACACCTGATTTTTTAACCTGTGTTCTTAGCATCCATCGTTCTTCAAAATTTGGTGTATATTCAATACTTAAATTCCCGATTCCTAAAATATTATTTGACGTATTTTCATTTTTTTTATCTTCTAAAAAAGTAGTATATTGATTGTGTTCTTCTGTAAAACTCGTAGTATTATTATCAGAAAAAAGAGCATATCCTGAAACATCAAATTTATCGGCAACGGTTTTTGTGATGTTTAAAGCCGCAAAACGTTGTGTACTTTTTAAAATATCTTTGTTTTCTATAAATTGCGAGAAATCGCCACCTTTCCAATTAAAATTACCGCTAAAAACAGCATTTACACCTCCTTGAAAACTCATATAATCTTTAAAAGTGAAGGTTTTTTCACCGATATCGTTTAAGTTTCCTATAAAATTCACATTGGTTTTAGGCGAGTAATAAAATAAATTGGCATTGGCTTTATAAGAAGACTCATAACCAACACCCGACCCCGCTTCAACATCTCCAAAAATAAAGCGTTTTTTATCTTCTTTAAGCTGAATATTCATTGCCATTTTATCAGAATCGGTTAATCCTTTTAAAAATGACACTTCATTATAATTATCGATAACTTCAACTTTAGCCACTGCATCGGCAGGAATATTTTGAACACCTAACTTTGTTGCGCCACTAAAAAAGGCTTTTCCATCAACTAATAATTTGGTTACTTTTTTTCCTTGAACAGTAACCCCGCCATTTTTATCGACTTCAACACCTGGTAATTTTTTAAGTATATTTTGAAGTTTACGCTCGCTACCATTTACAAATTTATCGGTATTATAAATAATTGTGTCTTGTTTTGTAATTACTGGGAGTTCAATAACAACTTCGTCTAGCTGATTTTTAGCCTCTTTTAAAATAAAGTTTTTAAGCGTGTTTTCTGTTGGTGTTATTTCAAAGGTTTTTTTTTGATAGCCTAAATAACTGATATCAATGGTATATTTTTTATTTTTGCTAAGCTCTAAACGATACCGCCCTTGCTGATCAGTAATAGCAAAACTGATGTTTTTACGAATATCTTTTGGTTTTGCTATGATATTGGTATAAGACAACGGATTTTGTAAACTATCTTTTACAACACCTTTAAAAACGATAGTTTGAGCGTTTAAAGTACTAGCGATAATCAATAAGATAAACAGCATTTTTTTTTCTAACATATATTATTTTATCTTATAAATCATTAAAATAGTCTTAATAACAAATTGCAATAAGCCAGCCTTTTAATACCCTTTATTTTTCTTAAAATTACCCATAGCTTCACTTATCATTTCTCCCAATTTTTTACGAGTTATTTTTTTACCTTTTGTTAGTTTTGTAATCTTTATATTTTTTTTAGGATTTAAATTAATTTTAGTAGCTCTATACTTTATGTTTCCTTTATTTACTTCTAAAATTAAACCAGGTAAACCAGCAACACCAATAGGGCCAAAAGAACTACTTATTTCAGGGCAATACCAAGCCATGACAGGATACTCTTTCATTTTACCTCTATACATTTTTTTCTCTATTGCTATTGCTTTATAACATAAATAATCTCCTATTTTTTTTGTTTCATTTTTTAGTTGCCAATTCAACTGCTCATTACTGATTAAAAAATCTTCTCCAAAAATATTTTCCTCTGATAATCTTTCATTTTTAGCATTGTAAAACTTATTATTTCCAGAACCTGCCAAAGCTAATTTACCCCATCGACTTTCCTCCAAAGCCAAAGAAGGAATAACCGCAAAAAAACTTTCTTTTACATTAAATTTAAGCTCAAATTCTATATTTTTAAGTAGTTTATCAATTGATTTATTTACTCTTTCAAATTTATTAAAATTTGAAGCTTTTTTATCTTTTTCTGTTGGTATTTTTCTTTCAATACTTTTTTTATAAGTAACTATTCCTTGTTGTGACTGAGCTATGATATTATTTATAAAAAATAGCGTTATTATTGTTATTAATTTTATCTTATCCATAATATATATGTTTAGGAATATGCTAAATAATATTTAGCATATTCCCTTATTAAATTTATCTTTAACCTACACATCCAACATAATATGCATCCATTAATAGATATTCAATTTTCTCATTTCCTCCTCCATTTTTAATTCCATAATTCCATGCCTCTGAAGCACAATCATTAAACATAGCTTCACTTACTTCACTCGTATTCGCATTTACTAAACTACCTGTAGCAAATACCATTGCTACTACTAAAATTACTTTTTTCATTTTTTAAATTTTAAGTTTATTCATTAATTTTTACTCCTGTTATTTTAAAAACAAGGGTATTACATCAAAAAAATTAAAAAGAAAAATGCGCGCAATTTATAAACATCCTTCTTCTTTTTACTAGCTAGCAAGTATTAAAAAATAATTACTTCTTTAATACTGTTGTAAAACTAAATTTTTTTTATTTAAAAAATGTTAACGTTTTAAGGGTTAACCCTAATTGGATTAGGGTTAACCCTAATTATAAATTCATGAGATTAATGAGATTAATGAGATTAAATGTTAAAAAACACCTCTCAAAAACACAAACACCTTTAAGTCACACAATTAAAAAGTTAAATAAATGTTAACGTTTTTAGGGTTAACCCTAATTGAAAATAAGAAAACACAAATGTTAATTAAATGTTAATTACACGTGAATCATTATAAACCAACACACGGAGTATTCACAAGTATTTTACTTTTGATAAAAAACACGTTACAGCGATAATAAATTTATAAGTGACAAACCTGTTTAACTTGAATTGGAATATCTGTTTCGCTACACTATCTTTGATTTATTTACAAACGATTACCAATCCTCAAAAAAAATTATGACCTTTGAAATAGAACGTAAATTCTTAGTAACTTCGGATGCTTATAAGCAAGTTGCTTACAAAAAAAGCTATATAAAACAAGGTTTTTTAAACTCTCAAAAAGAACGCGTTGTACGAATTCGAATAAAAGATGATAGCGGTTTTTTAACCATCAAAGGTACATCAAATAAAAGCGGAACAACTCGTTATGAATGGGAAAAAGAGATTCCTTTGCAAGAAGCAAAAGATTTATTTAATTTATGCGAAGAAGGAATTATTGAAAAATATCGCTATTTAGTAAAAGCCAATAACCACACGTATGAAATTGATGATTTTCTAGGCGATAATAAAGGTTTAGTAGTTGCTGAAATAGAATTATCCGAAGAAAATGAACTCTTTGAAAAACCAACTTGGCTAGGAAAAGAAGTTACAGGAATTGTAAAATATTACAATTCTAATTTAAGTAAACTACCCTTTTGTAAGTGGTAAAATTACACATATTTATAAATTGCCCAAAAATGACTAAAGCTTCCTAAAAGCACAAAAACATGAAAAATAGCATGATTATACGGCACTTTTTTAATCGAATATAAAACAGCGCCAATCGTATAAAAAACACCACCTGCAATTAAATAAAATAACCCATTATAGGGTAAATTTTCCATTAATGGATTTATTAAAAAGATAACCTGCCAGCCCATTATCAAATATAAAGCCGTTGATAGTTTATCGAATTTCCCTGTAAAAAACAACTTTAAAATAACGCCTATCAAAGCAAATAACCATACAAAAACGAATAAATACCAACCTGTTTTTTCGGGCAATACGACCAAACAAAAAGGCGTATAACTTCCTGCAATTAATACATAAATTGCCGCATGGTCAAAAATATTAAGCCTTCGGCGGATTTTAGAGTTTTTAGCGGCATGGTAAAAAGTAGAAGCAGCATATAAAATAATTAAACTAAAACCAAAAATACTAAAACTAGCAATTTGCCAAAATCCTTGGTAAAAAACTGATTTTAAAATTAACAAAGGCAAGGCTATCATTGCCAATAACAAGCCAAAACCATGGGTTAAAACGTTTAATTTTTCTTCGATATTGCTATAATTATGATTTAATTTTTCGCTCATTATTTGCTAAATTAGTATCTTTCATATACTTTTTATCATTTAATAATTCATTCTCTAACAAATCAAAAGCTTGCTGATTTAAAACTTTTCTATCTTTTATCACTAAGCCTTTTACCTGTATAAAAGGAAGTTGTTTTACTCTAAAAACACCTGGGTGTCCTTTAAAAATATCCCAAGAAAACAAGCGTTTTGCATCAAAATATACCTGCGGTACAATTGGCATTTCATATTGTATTGCTAAATTAAATGCACCATTCATAAAAGGCGCTAAAACCACCTCTTCGGTTGGCACTAATCCTTCAGGATAAATGGCAATACTCAAGCCGCTATCTAATCGTTTTTTAATTCGGGCATAAACTTTTTTTCTACTATTAGGGTCGCTTCTGTCAACCATAATTACCGCTTTTTTATAAAAAAAACCAAATAAAGGCACTTTTGACAACTCTTTTTTTCCTACAAATAAAATCGGATTTTTACTAGATGCAATCATTATCCACGGGTCTAATAACGAAGTGTGATTTGCTATAAATATGTAACTTTTTTCAAGATTAAGCTTTTCTTGTCTTTCAAATTTAAGCCTAAAACCCATAGCGTAAATTAAAAAAAATGACCAAGCTCGCATTAGTTTCCAAAAAGAACCATAATATTTTTCATCAGATAAAAGCACCAATACAAAAGGCGCTATTACAAGCACCGAAACAATCATTAATAAGTAAAACCAAACTCGCCAAATTAATCGAAAAGGAAAAAGTATGTATTTCATAAATGCGAATGTAGTAATTTCTTTTGTTTGAACAATTTTAAGCCTATTTTTGCTAGTATAAAAATAGTAATTAATAATCGTAAAAATTACTATATAATTTTTTCAAAACAACCATATGTCAAGAATTTTAACAGGAGTACAAAGTACAGGAACTCCACACTTAGGAAACTTATTAGGTGCTATTTTACCAGCCATTGAAATGGCAAATGATGCTAAAAATGAATCGTATATTTTTATTGCTGATATGCACTCGTTAACCCAAATTAAAGACGGAAACGAATTAAGAGAAAACACTTATAGTGTGGCGGCTACTTGGCTTGCCTGCGGAATTGACATTAATAAAACTGTTTTTTATCGACAAAGTGATATTCCTCAAGTAACAGAATTATCTTGGTATTTGAGTTGTTATTTTCCGTATCAACGTTTAACATTGGCACATGGTTTTAAAGATAAATCTGACCGTTTATCAGACGTAAATAGTGGTTTATTTACATATCCTATGTTAATGGCTGCCGATATTTTATTATATGATGCCGAAATTGTTCCCGTAGGAAAAGACCAATTACAACATTTAGAAATGGCTCGTGATGTAGCTAGTAGAGTAAATAATACTGTTGGCGAAACCTTAATTTTACCTCAAGGAAAAACCAACGAAAACACCAAATTAGTGCCTGGTACTGATGGTGAAAAAATGAGTAAATCAAGAAATAATTTTATCAATATTTTCTTAGCAGATAAAAAATTACGCAAGCAAATAATGGGAATTCAAACAGATAGCAAAGCCCTTGAAGAACCTAAAAACCCTGATACAGATAATGTTTTTGCTATTTATAAATTATTAGCTTCGGATACTCAAATTGCTGAAATGCGAGCTAATTATGAAGGTGGAAATTATGGTTACGGTCATGCAAAACAAGCATTATACGAGTTAATTATTGAAGAGTTTGCTGAAGTTCGTGCAAAATATGCTCACTATATGGAAAACAGAAATGAAATAGATAAAGCCTTAGCAATTGGTGCCGAAAAAGCCCGTGTTGTAGCTACTGATGTTTTACAAAGAGTTCGTAAAAAAATAGGATATTAATTTGATGAAAATTTTAAAATAACATGAAAAAATTACTTTTTATATTTTTATTCGCAATAATAGCTTCTTGTTCAAATTCTGCTGAAAAAGCCTTTATTACAGAAGCTTCTTGCGGACAATGTCAGTTTGGAATTGATAGTCAAAAAGGCTGTGATTTAGCCATAAAAGTTGACGACAAAGCCTATTTTGTTGACGGTGCTAAAATTGATGATTTTGGTGATGCTCACGATAAAAATATTGGTTTATGTAACGTTATCAGAAAGGTATCAGTTACAGGGAAAATTGAAAATAATCGGTTTAAAGCAAGCGCTATTAAAATAGTAGAGTAGTTTTAAATTTAATCTTATAAACTAAAAAAGCCTTGAATTTCTTCAAGGCTTTTTTTTATAAAGTAAAGCGTTCTAATTATTTTACTAATTTTATTTCTACACGCCTGTTTTCTGCTCTTCCTGCTCTTGTTTTATTAGTTGAAATCGGATTGTTTTCACCATAACCTACAGAGGTTAATCTATCGGCTTTAATTCCTGCTGTTTTTACTAAGTAATCTAAAACTGCTTTGGCTCTTTTATCAGAAAAACGTTGATTAGTTACTGCTGAACCTACACTATCTGTATGTCCTTCAATGTTAAATTTTGCCGTAGCATATTCTTGCATAATTTTAGCCATTAAATCTAGTTTTGATGTAACGCCTGGCTTAAAAGTTGTTTTACCTGAGTTAAAATAAATAGCTCTTGCAAATTCATCTAATTTCGCTTTTGCTGCTTTGGTAATTACTACCTCAGGGCATCCTTGCTTTTCTAACAATCCTGCTACAGTTGGGCATTTATCATCCTTATCGGCAACGCCATCTTTGTCGGTATCGCTCCATGGACATCCTTTGTTTTCTAGAGGTCCTGCAAGGTCTTTACAGGCGTCTTTATCATCAGAAATTCCATCTTTATCAGTATCAGGGCAACCATTATTTTCAGCTGTTCCTGCTAATTCTGGGCAAGTATCATCTTTATCTAAAATAGTATCGCCATCGGTATCTTTCCAAGGGCAACCTTTATTTTCAGGCGTTCCTGCTACTTCTGGGCAGGTATCATCTTTATCTAAAACAGTATCGCCGTCGGTATCTTTCCAAGGACAACCATCGTTTTCAAGAGGTCCTGCTTGCTTAGGACACATATCTAACTTGTCAAAAATACCATCCTTGTCTTTATCTTTTAATTTCCCTTGATAAATAGGAATTTTTAAACCAACATATACATCTGCTGACTTCGATTCTTTTGAAATTAAATTTGATAAAACAGATCCTGACCCTACAAATAAAGGTCCTGCACGAAGCCCTGCTCCCCATGAAAAATTATTGTGTTTATTAATTCCGATAGGTGAATAAAAGCTAAACCATTTTGATTCAAATCGTGGTGTTAAAGTAATACTACTTGCAATATTATTGGTGTTTTCTGCTACTTTTCTTAAACCTGCATCGTAGTTTAAATTTACATAAAATAGGTTGTTAATATTATAATCAACCGCCATATGTAAAGCCGTTGGAAGTGAAATACGAACATCTTCTGTAGTAGTTGTTTCAGTATAAATGTTCTCTAAAGCAGCCTCTAAATCGTCATAACTATTAAAAGTGTCTTCATTAATATTAAGCCCTAATAAATTATAGCTGTTTTTTTCTGATCCTTTATAAGAAATTCCACCGATATCAGTTACCGATAATGACGCTTTTAATTTGTATTTATTCTTATTTTTAAAGTCAAATGATTTCCCATTTTTATTACTTACTTTATAGTCTTTATGATCAGGACGCCATTCATATACAAAACCAAAATCAGCAGCAAAACTCGTAGCACCATCAATAAGTTCAAAATCGTTTGAATCGTCTATTAAATTACTACTTCTTGAATACGATAATGCTCCATCTGAATCAATAGAACCTGTAGTTTGACCATTTGGTAAAGCAGTTCCATCTACATCATACTCAAATTGAACATCATTACCTTGAGCTGTGTAAAACCCTATCCCTTGAAGGTATTTTAACGACAAACCTCCTTTTAAAAAGTGCTCTTGATTATTAAAGATTACTCTTGCGTAAGAAACGCCAACTTCTGCCCAAGCATGAGCGCTTCCACTGAAGTCTCCTTCATTAATATTAAAGTCTTTTTCATCATCAAAATCATTACTTAATTCATCAAAAAGATTTCCATTTATTTCAGATATATTTGCAACCGATCGGGCTCTAGTAAAAACAGCAATCGAATTATTTTTGTTGATATTAAACATAAACGAAGGTCCCATAACATCTACATTTGCAAACAAATTATTGTTGTTTGTTGGTGTTTTTAAGGTGTTTCTATCGTTATCAAAGGTGTTTTCATCAAAAGTATTGCTATCTATTTTATTTAGATTAAGCCCAAAATAATCATTACTTAAAAGCGCACTTGCCGACACTATATTTACATCGGTTTTAAAACGAGAATCTACAATATTTGCAGGGTTAAAAATTACACCATGCACCCCGTTATAATTATCAGAATGAAAGCCAACATACGATTGTGCTTTCATAATTAAACTACTACATAAAAGAAATCCGAAAAGTCCTATTTTTTTCATATTATTTTTTAAAAACAAAAATATACATTATATTTCAATCAGACCTTTCTTAATAGAATTCTAAACAGATAAATTTTACTAGAATAAATATAAAATAGTCTCATAAAAAAATCCGAAGTAAAATTACTTCGGATTTTTTTATCTATAAAACTCTATTAAAACCGCATTTATTACGGTGCAGGATTCGGAATTAAAGCATGAACAGCTTCAATTTCGTTTAAAATATCTTCGGATAAATCAATATTTATAGAATTGATATTTTCTTTTAGCTGACTCATTTTAGTAGCTCCAATAATATTACTTGTTACAAAAGGTAATTGATTAATATATGCTAATGATAATTCAGCAAGTGTTAAACCATTTTTTTCTGCAATTTTCAAATATTCGGCAACCGCTTTTAATGAACCTTCACTCATATAACGTGCTATAAAGCGTGGAAATAAGGTTCCTCTTGCCCCTTCGGGATGTTTTCCATCTAAATATTTTCCTGATAAAACACCTTGTGCTAATGGCGAATATGCCAATAAACCGATATTTTCACGCATAGAAACCTCGCTCATTCCCTGCTCATAACCTCTATGAATTAACGAATACGAATTTTGAATTGTAGTCATTCTTGGTAAATTATATTGCTCAGAAGTTTGCAAATATTTCATTGTACCCCAAGGAGTTTCATTTGATAAACCAATCTGTTTTATCTTTCCTTGCTTTACTAAATCATTTAAAGTTTCTAAAATTTCTAAATGATTTTCAGCCTCTTCTGCCGATGTTTTATAAGGATAATCACGCACACCAAAACAATTTACGCCACGAGAAGGCCAATGTAATTGATACAAATCCATATAATCGGTTTGTAAACGATTTAAACTTCCTTCAACAGCATCAATAATATTTTGTTTTGTAAATCCACCAGTACGAATATGTTTGGTATAATCGCCACCACCAGCAATTTTACTTGCCAATACTATTTTATCACGATTTCCAGTTTTTTTAAACCAAGAACCAATGATTTTTTCCGTTGCTCCATAAGTTTCAGGAGTTGCAGGAACGGAATATAATTCGGCTGTATCAAAGAAATTTACACCTTGCGATAAAGCATAATCCATTTGCTGGTGTCCATCAGCTTCTGTGTTCTGATTTCCCCAAGTCATGGTTCCTAAACAGATTTTAGAAACTTTGGTATCGGTATTTGGTAGTGTTGTATATTTCATACTAATTTTAGATTATTTATATAATTGACCACATTTACTTCTAACTAACTTACTATAAACTACTCTTTCGTATGGTGTTATTACTCTTTTTTCTCTTAGAATTAAACCGATAGATCTTCTATTAAAAGGCTTAAATACAAAAGCTGAATCTATCTTTGGGTAAAATAAAACAAGAGTTTGACTTTTCTTATCATCCTCAAATTCATAAATAAAATCGGGATATTCTCGTTTATTTAAAAAATTATATAAATCTGTTTTTCCATGATGCCCTAAATGGTATTTAATTCTTCTATTACCAATAAATTTATCATTTTTATTTATCAAAATAAAACTGTTTATAGCTCTACCGTGGGTATATCCAAGGTTAAAACTAGAACAGCTCATCATAAAATAGATAAACCCTAGTAAAAGAAAATATTTTAAATTCAAAAATTTCATATTTTAATTTTTACTTTAAAATAGCATCAATTCCTGGTAATGTTTTTCCTTCTAACATTTCTAACATTGCACCTCCACCTGTAGAAACATAACTTACTTTATCACCAAAACCAAACTGTTTTACAGCGGCTACAGAATCTCCTCCTCCAACTAAAGAAAATGCACCGTTTTCAGTTGCTTTTGAAATAGCATTTCCTAATTCAATAGTACCTTTTGAAAAATTTTCTAATTCAAAAACACCTAAAGGACCATTCCATAAAATAGTTTTCGATTTAGCTATTACTGCTGCAAAATTTTCTGAAGTTTTTACTCCACAATCAAGTCCCATCCATCCTTCAGGAATTTTTGTAGTATCTACTGTTTGCGTATTTGCATCATTAGAAAAAGCATCAGCAATTACAGCATCTACAGGTAAGTGAATTTCTGTATTTTTTTCTTTTGCTAATTTCAAAATAGCCAATGCTAAACTTAATTTATCATCTTCCACTAATGAATTTCCGATGTTTCCACCTAATGCTTTTATAAAAGTAAAAGTCATTCCTCCACCAACAATAATATGGTCTACTTTTTCAATAATATTTTCAATAACTCCAATTTTAGATGATACTTTTGCACCTCCTAAAATAGCTGTTACAGGCTTTTCAGAATCATTTAAAACCTTATCAATACTTTCTATTTCAGTAGCTAATAAATTACCAAAACATTTATTATCAGTAAAAAACTGAGCAATTACAGCTGTTGAAGCATGCGCTCTGTGTGCTGTACCAAAAGCGTCATTTACATAAATATCTCCCCACTTTGATAACTTTTCAGCAAAAGCAATATCTCCTGTTTTTTCTTCTGGATAAAAACGTAAGTTTTCTAATAATAAAATTTCGCCACTTTTTAAATTTGCTACGGCATCAGCAACTTCATCACCAATACAATCATTTACAAATTTTACTTGAACGCCTAAATTTTTAGTTACTTCAGCAACAATATGACGTAGTGAAAAGGCATCTTCTTGGGCTTTAGGACGTCCTAAATGCGACATTAAAACACAGCTTCCACCATCTTCTAAAACTTTAATAATTGTTGCTTTTGCTGCCTGAATTCTTGTAGCATCAGTTACTTCAAATACATCATTTAAAGGCACATTAAAATCTACACGGATTAATGCTTTTTTATTTTCGAAATTAAAATCGTTAAGTGTTTTCATATATTTTATTAAAAAGGTGTCTTCTTTTATTTTAAAGCTACAAAAATAATTATTTAAATCTTATTCATTTGTACTATTTAACTTTTCAAACATATATATTTGTAAATGTTTATTATTTAATATGAATACGACCTCAATAAAAGTAACTGCTGAAAAACTAAATTTACAAGAATGTTATAATTTTGTAGAAGATTCTGCTTGTGGTGGAATTGCTGTTTTTGTTGGAACAGTTAGAAATGCTACACAAAACAAAAATGTTACACAATTAGATTTTTCTACTTACAAACCAATGGCAATTAAAGAAATGCAAAAAATTGCCGATTTAGCAATGACTAAATTTAGCATCAAAAAAATTGCTATTCATCATGCCGAAGGAATGTTACAAATTAAAGATATCCCTGTAATTATTACCGTTTCTTCTCCGCACAGAAATGCTGCTTTTGAGGCTTGTCAATTTGCTATTGATACTTTAAAAGAAACCGTACCAATCTGGAAAAAAGAATATTTTGAAGATGGTGAAGTTTGGGTAAATGCACATCCTTAAAATATAGTTTTATTAGTAAAGCAAATCAGCTGGTTCAATAAAATCAACTTCAGAATTGTATATTTCTAGTAAAAACTGTTTTATTTCATCCATAAAATCGGCTAATTTTTCTTCTGTAACTAAGTTATCAACACCTCCTCTTTTAGGTGAAAAATTCATCTTCAAAAACCCATTATTTAAATTTTTAAAGGATATAATTCCTGCTTCTAAATTCTTCGAAAAATCAAAATTCTTATTTTTAGTATATAAAAAAGCGTACAACATTACTTGAATTGCTTTATGATGTTTTAAATCTCTGATATTTGTAAAATCAGAAGCTTTTAAGTTAGCTGAATTTACCATTCCTGTTTTATAATCTATAATTCTAATAACGCCATTTAACTCGTCTATTCTATCTACTTTTCCGTGTATTTTTATAGGAAAATCAATACCTTCAATCATAATTTCAGTAGCTAAAAAATCTTCTACTCCTATAATTTTTAGGCGATTATTTTCATCCTTTAACAGTTCTTTTTCTTTGGATAAAAAATTTTCAACAAAACGATTTGCTACTTCAAAAATTAGTCTATTTTTTCCTGTAATAATATTTCCATTTTTAAAATGTTGTGAAAAATAATAAACGACTAATTTTTTTGTTTTTAATTGCATTTTAGCAATATCGGCAACTGATAAAAATTTACCAACATATGGTTTATACAAATTATCTAAAACATCATGAACTACATTACCCATAGTATTTGAAGCAACAGTTTCTTCTACATTTTCAAACTCATCTATTTTTAAAATTTTCTGCTTATAAAATGCTATCGGATTGTATAAATAATTAGTTAAAGCCGATGGAGATATTCCTTTTTGAGCAAGTTCTCGCAAACATTCTAATGCTTTTGTATCTTTTTTTATCTGTTTTAATTTTACAGGTGATGTTACTAATTTAGGAGTAATTGTTTTTTCAATAATATCATTTCGCATCATTTCTAATTGTGTTACGAAACGACTTTTTTCACCGCTTCCAAACACATCATGTTCGGTATTATATAGAATATAAATATTTTTAGCTCGTTGTAATAATCTAAAAAAATGATACGAAAAAAGTGCATCTTTTTCTTTGTAAGTAGGCAAGCCAAATTCAATTTTTACATCAAAAGGAATAAACGTATTTTGTTGACTACTTGCAGGTAACACACCCTCATTTACAGATGTTATAATTACATTTTCAAAGTCTAACATTCTGGTTTCTAAAACTCCCATTAATTGTAATCCTTGTAATGGTTCTCCTTGAAATGATAAACTTTCAGATTGAATTAATTGTTTAAAAAACTGATGTAAAGTTTTTAAATCTTGTACATAATTAAACTGATTATGTAAGGTTTGTAATTGTGTAAAAGCGGTATAAAAACGGAATAAATATTCCTTTTCTAAATCGTTTGCCCTATCTTTTAAAACATTTATTAACTGTAATATTCTTGATAAAAATTCTGATATTGTTGAAAACTTCGAAAAAACAAGCCCAATAATTTGTTTAATTTCATCATCTAAAGGCGCTAAAAAATCATTGATTTTAGTGCTACTTATAAACGTATTATTTTCTTTAACAATTGCAGATGCTATAATTTCTGCTACATTTTCAAGATCATCAATTTGTAATAGTTTATATATTGCCGCATCTTTTACAAAACGAACCACATCTTTATGATAAAACAGATTTTCAGTTTGTTTTTGTAATTTTTCTTGATTATTGAACAGCTGAAAAATAGCGAAAATTAAAGTAGTTGTAGGAATATCTTTTAACGGATATCCCATGGTAATATTAATCGCCTTCACACTTTCTGGCAATGAATTTAAGGTAATAGGTAGTAAAGTTTCATCTGCTAAAACCAAAGCAGTATTATTATAGCTTGGTAATTTTGCTAAAATTTCGCCTGCATATTTTACTTGTGTTATATTTTTTGAAGCGCCAATTACTTGAATATTTTTAGTTTCAGCAAAATAATTTTTAATGGTTTCAAGCTTATTTCCTGTACTTTTTTCGTAATATTTCCAGTTTTTCTTATACTTCCTTAAAAAACTTCCCGCCTGATGATTTGTTTGATAAAATGATTTATCAACATCCCAATATACTTTGGTATTTCCTTCGGATAAAAAGGCTTGAAACAAAAATTCTTCAGCAGTATTTAAGGCATTAAATCCGATGAAAAAATATTTTTTATGTTCATTTTTTTTAAGAAAACTCGTTACTTTTTTAGTTGCTTCACGATATAAAACACCTTGATACCCTATTTCATTTTCAAGTAAAAACTTATAAAATACTTTATAAAATTTTTCTAATCGTTCTATAAAAGAGAAATGATCTTTTATCAATTCGGTTTCTTTAAACTCTCCTTTTACCGACCATTTTTGTAAGCGATGAATATCTCGTAAATACACGAAAATTTTAGTCGGATCAATTAAATGCTGGTCGATTTCATTAAAATCTGTTAAAACAGTAAAAGCCCAAGTAGAAAAAATATCAAAAGAAACTGGATTTTCTTCTGCTTGTTTATAAATCGTATAAAAATGAAATAATAATTGTACCGAATCTACTTTTGTAATTTCAGATATATCTTCCACTAAATCTCCAATATTAATAACTTCAGGTAAAAAACCTGCAAAAATTTTATCTTTAAATGTTTGTTTTACAAACACCCCTGCTCTTTGAGAAGGAAGAATAAATACAACATCTTCAAATGATTTAGTGGTTTCTAAAATGGCATCTAAAGTTTCAGAAATAAACGAATTCATAGCTTTTTTTTAATCAACCCAAAGTACAAATTTTATCTTATTTTTGATAAGAATAACCACTTCATTTTTTGAATAATGAATACTTATAATAAACTTAAAGCAGTACTTATACAATCTGATTTAGTTTGGGAAAATCCGACCGAAAACAGAATAAAATTTGAAGAAAAAATAAATAAACTTTCTTCGGATGTCGATTTAATTATTTTACCTGAAATGTTTACAACTGGTTTTAGCATGAAAGCAAATCATTTAGCAGAAACCATGAGTGGCGATACTGTAAATTGGATGAAAAGACTATCCAAAGAAAAAGAGCTTTATTATAACAGATTATTATTTGTGTATCCTTCAGGTAAAATTGATTTTTATGATAAAAAACACTTATTTACCCTTGCTGGAGAACAAAAAATATTTACCGCTGGAACTAAAAAAAATATTGTTAATTATAAAGACTGGAAAATTTGTCTGTTAATTTGTTATGATTTACGTTTTCCTGCATGGGCTAGAAACACCGATAATTACGATTTATTACTATATGTAGCAAGTTGGCCAAGTTCAAGAATTGAAGCTTGGAATACTTTATTAAAAGCTCGTTCCATAGAAAATATGAGTTATACAATTGGTGTAAATAGAGTTGGAACAGATGCTAATGGACATCAATATAACGGAAATTCTGTTTGTTATGATATGCTTGGAAATTGTATTTCTAAAAATAATAACAGTGAAGAAATTTCATTATCAATTACTTTAGATAAAGAAAAACAAACTGAAATTCGTAGTAAATTTGGTTTTTTAAATGATAAAGATGCGTTTGTTTTTAAAGCCTGTTTAAATTTCATCTGAAAAAAAATATAACATAAAAATAAGGAATTGAATCCGTCAAACTAAATTTATTTCAGTTTCACATCCTGATTTTCCGTAGTTCTCCTGTTGATGCGATGCTGAAATAAATTCAGCATGACGAGAATTTAATTTTAATTTTTAAACATATTATTAATTAATTTCTTCAAGATTTTTAAATAAAAAAAGCAACCTTAAGGCTGCTTTTTCTCTTGAATATTTATTTTTTATGCTGGAATCATCCATTTAAAGTTGAATTTTGTATCAGGAATTATCATTCGTTCTGTAATTCGGTACATTCTGTCTGGTAATTTCATTAAATAATCACGGGCTTTTTCAGCCTCTGGCGTTAAGCCTGTAATTTTATCAATTTCCCAAGCAGCATTTAACTTTTTAAGAATATCAACATAGTCAAAACCTGTATAAACGCCAACTCTTTGTGCTACTGTTGAAAAATCATCAAATAAAGTTCCTTTTGCAGCAAAAGACTCTCTTAAATGATAAGCTGGCATTACAATTTTATGCTTCATCATGTGTTGAAAAGCCAACATCATTTCGCTAGGGTCAATCGCAAAAATTTGCTTAATAAACTCGGTATATGCCAAATGATGACGCATTTCATCTCCAGCGATAATTCGAGACATTTTAGCCAACGATTTATGCCCTTGTTTTTTTGCTATTTTCCCAACATTTAAGTGTGAAATATAAGTAGCTAATTCTTGAAAACTCGTATAAACAAAGTTTTTATACGGGTCACTAGCAGTTCCAATATCAAATCCATCGGTAATTAAATGCTGTGTGGTAATTTCTACTTCACGCATATTTACACGTCCTGAAAGATATAAATATTTGTTTAACACATCACCATGACGGTTTTCTTCTGCTGTCCAAGCACGAATCCATTTTGCCCAGCCGTTATCGGGGTGTTGTGTAACTCCATCTAAATCTAACAACCATGATTCGTAGGTTGGTAAAGCTTCTTCTGTAATGGTATCACCTACTAAAACCACCCAAAAATCATCGTCTAATTCTTTCGATAATTCTCTAATTTCTTCTACTTCCGATATAAAAGTATCTTTTTGTGAGTTTGGTAAAAAATCAGTTGGTTGCCAAATTTTTTCAGCAGGGATTAAAAATTTATCTACGAAAAGATCAATGTTCTTTTCGAGCGTTTTCATTACTTCCTTTCGGATGTTTTGTATTGACATAATATATATTTTATAGTTGTTTGTTTTGTTTCTATTTTAGTAATCGATTGCTTCTTTAATGGTGTTTTCCACACTATCTATCAACTCTTTAAACGGTAAACTATTCACTTTTATTGGCGTATGTGTTTTAATTTTGATAGGACTTCCTAAGCCTAATGGAAATTTCCCATATTTAAACACTTTCCATGAATTATTTATGGTTAACGGAACAATATAAGCTTCGGGATTGTATTTTGCAATCATTTTTAAGCCGTTTGGTGAAAATGATTTTGGCACGCCTGTTACACTTCTTGTTCCTTCAGGAAAAATAGCCGCAGACCAGTTATTTTTATCAATAGTTTTTGAGAAATTTGCCAATTCGGTTAAAGCTTGTCTTGGGTCTTTTCTATCGATTAAAGCTGCTCCTCCGTGTCTTAAATTAAATGAAATACTTGGAATACCTTTTCCTAATTCTTTTTTAGAAACAAACTTTGGATTGTTCTTTCTAAAATGCCAAATAATTGGCGATATATCAAAAGTACTTTGATGGTTTGATACAAATATTAAACTGGTGTTTTCTGGCAATTCTTGCTCATTTTCTACTTGTACTCGAATCCCTAAAATTAATAATGATTTAATTAAAAACCAATTCATAATATTCACTACTTTTTGATGCCCTTTCTGCCCAAAAAATTTCAATCCTAACCATTGTATAGGATGAAATATTAATAGTAGTGAAAAGAAAACTACTGCAAATATTGAAGAGATAATATAACTTATAAATTTCATTAGTATTATAGTTTAGTATAATACAAAAATAAAAAATCCCACGAAAGTGGGACTATATATTTCAATTAAAACGAATTAAGTACTATTAAAACCAATTATTCCAAGGGATTCTTGATAATATTACTACTAATGCTAGCCCATAAAAGATGGTAAAGGTTTTAAATTTATCTTCACTTTTTACTTGTTTTTTGTGTTTTGACCATCCTACAGTAATTAATACGATTGCGATAATCATCATTAATGGATGCTCTAAAGCTAATAATCTTACAGGAGCATCTTTCATTTCACCTAACCCTTTTTGAAAACCACCTATAAAATACACAAAAAAACCTAATAATAATTGAATATGTGTAGTAATTAAGCTAAACAATCCTAAACGAAACTCTTTGTGTGTAAATTCTTTTTTCTGAATTAATCCTATAATGGCATTTACTACTGTAAAAATTAATACTGCTAGCACAATATATGCCCAATAAGAGTGTAATGTTTTCATCATGATGTGTCTGTGTTTATTTTTGTTATTGGCAAATTTAGTGAATTTTAAGCATAAAAAAACCACCCCGATTGAGGTGGTTTTTAAATTGTTTTATTGAATATTTTTATGCTTGTTCTTTTTGAATAACATAAACAGTACCTTCTTTTATAAGTTTCATTGTAAAAACTTTATTAGATCCATCATATACTGAATATGAAACAATATATTTTTGACCTTCAAGATCTGTAGGGAAATTGTTTAATAAAATTGTATTAATTTTATCTAAACGAACAGCTTCTGTTTCGTCATCTTTACCTGCTCTTACATCAAAGTTATTGTATCTATCATTACCAATTAAAGCGTAATCAGCTGCTGTTAAAGTATATTTGATAGTATTATCAGGCACCCAATTAGTTCCGTCATGCCCAAACTTAACTGTTTGTTCAATAGTATTGGTATATTTAGCCCATTTAGTTCCATCATAGATAAAATAAATTACTGAACTATCTGTTACACCTCCACCAAGATACATTTTGTACATAAATCCTTGAATAGTTCCTGCTTCTTTTGGCTCGTATTTATATTTATCTAATAAAAATACTGGAATTTTAGCATAGGCTTCATCTTTACTAGAAAAATTAGGATGAGACTCCCCCATTTGCTTGTATTCTTCTTTTGAAAAACCTGTAACTAATTCCCAAGCACCATTGTTAAATAAAAAACCGTTGTTTAATGTTGATACAGCCCCAGAATAATATTTATAAGTTAAAGAAACTAATAATCTGTTTGCTGGATTTGTGTATTTACGGTTTAAAAAATCAGTAATATGAGAAAACTTACTAAAGTTACCATATTTCTGTCCTGCTTCAGTATAATCTGCTTTTGTTACTTCATAGCTTTCTAAACTTTTTTCAGTATTTTTTTTGCTATAAACTTTAAAAGTTACTACTGCTGATGATTTTTTTCCAAAAACAGGATACTTGTTTGCTAAAAATGCAGGTAATTCTGCTTTTGCATCTGCTTCCGAATTAAAATTAGGGTATTTAAAACCTAATCCTCCTTTTGTAATTTTGTTTGTATAATCGGCATCTTCAAGAGTATACTCTACATCTGCTACAATAGCATTTTCTTGTGCATCAATTTCTGCATTGATATCTTCCAATGGTTCACATGAAGTAAAAACCATTGCAAAAACAGCTACTAATAAAAATATATTTTTCATGATTCTATTTTTTAAAATTTAACTTTTAATCCTAAACTAAACGTTCTTCCTGCTCCGTAATATACCGTAGCATCTTGTGCTGTATGGTTTAATCCATCAAAAGCATCTGAAATATATTCTGTATCTAAAATATTATTTAATTTACCGTTTACAGTAGCGTTAAAGTCTCCTATTTTAAATCCATGTCTAAAACCTAAATCAAATAAATGATAATTTGGCATTTTCCAAGAATCTTGTCTGTCTGTACTTTCGTTGATATTCAATTTAGAATAGATATCACCTGCATAATTATAATCAACAAAAAACTTTGTCTTTTTAATTGGCTCATACGATAATCCTGCGGCATATGTAGTTTGTGCTGCGTCATTTACTTTTAACCCTTTCGCGTTAATTTCTATTTCTTTTCGCTTAGTTCCTAATTCATTTTCAATGATTCCTTTTACATCACTTTGCCATGTCCAATCTCCAAGAGATGCCATACCTGTTAACTTTAACTTATCTGTTACTTTATAAACAAAGTCAAATTCTACACCTTGGTGTAAAGCATCTAAACCTGTAAAGTTACCATACAAACGTTCATCTGTAACACGGTCTACAATAGAGCTGGTAACCGACTTGTCTAACCAAGAAGTTCTATAAACATTTAAATTAGCTGAAAAAATTTCCGATTTAAAACCGTACCCTAATTCTGCACTAAATACTTTTTCGTTAACAGCTTCTTTATTGAATTCATTATTTCTTTGATTTGTAAATACGGCATTCATAAATGGTGCATTTGATAAATACCCGATGTTTCCGAATACGTTATGCTTTTCATCTATATTATAATTAACACCACCTTTGTTACCAAAACCAATAAAATTATAATTATCAGACATTCCTAAAGCATTCATATTTTCTTCTTTACTGTAGTTTGTATTTGATACAGAAGAAGAGAAAAATGCTGATAAATCTCCATTAGAGTATTCTAATTGTGTAAATACTCCGTTACGTTTTACATAACCATCGTAATCTTTACTAAAACGATCACCAACTTTTAAGGCTTTGTTATTGTTTAACCAATAGTCACCTCCTAATAAATCGTTTACTTCATAATAATGAGAACCTACATAATATCTTGCGTCTAAACCTCCAGAGAAAGTAAATTCTTCATCGATATCATATTTTAAGGTAGATAATACCCCGTACCATTTATGATCGTTCATTGAAGATGTAAAAACATTAGAAGCTCCATTTACCCCATTTGCAATATTTTCTTGAACAATTTTATCATAACCGATAGGTTGATCAACACCACCTAATCTGTAATTATCAAGTTGACTAGCACTAAACGCATCTCCTTGAGTTCTTCTACCTCCTCCTGAAGCTACAGAAGCGTACAAAGCAGTCGTTACAAATGCCTTCTCAGAAATAGTCCAATCATGGTTTAATGATAACTGAGGTTTATGGTAAAAGTTATAAGATGAATTTTCAATTTTTCCATTTCTATATCCCCAATCTGGATTAAATCTTCTTCCCCCTTGTTCGGTATTTCTATTAAATTTAATAGATTTTCTATTATAACGCTGTCCGTGCTCTTGTTTTGCACCAAAACCTGTAAAAGATAACTTATGTTTAGCGTTTATACGTTTTGAGATATTTAAAAAATAATTAAACCCTTCAAATTGCGTTCCATCTACGTATCCGTCTCCTGACATCTTATTTAAAGAAGCAGTAACAGCTAAACCATTATCTAATAAACCTGTAGAGAGTGTCATTCCGTATTTAAGGTACCCATCATTCGCTACTGAACTATTAATACTCCCACCTTTTTTAACATCAGTAGATTTTGTAATGATATTAATCGTACCACCAATAGAAGGCACAGCTACTTTAGAAGCACCTAACCCTCTTTGAACCTGCATTGCTGCAGTTACATCTGATAAACCAGCCCAGTTAGACCAATATACCTTACCACTTTCCATGTCATTAATAGGAACTCCATTAATCATAACCGCTACATTTGCAGAAGCAAAACCACGTAAATTAATTCGAGAATCTCCATAACCTCCTCCTGTTTTGGTAGCATATACTCCAGGGGTAGATTTTAAAATTTCAGGAAATTCTTGTGTTCCTAATTTTGCTTGGATATCAGCCGATTTAAGGGTTGATACTGCTACTGGAGTTTTTCTACCAACCGCAAAAGATGTTGCTGTAATTACAACTTCGTTTAAAACATTTGAAGGCTCTAATTTAATAGTACCTAAGTTACTTTTTGAAGCTGTATAAGCTATTTTTTGATTAACGTATCCAATAAATGATACGATTACAACTCCTGATTTCGATTTAGCACTTAGCTTAAAATTCCCATCAAAATCTGTTGCTGTTCCGTTCGCAGTTGCTTTAACGATAACACCAGCTCCAGGAAGGGGTTGTCCCATTTCGTCAACTACTTTACCTGTAAGTTGAATTTGTCCTAAAACTGTTGCAGCCACAAAGAACAGCGCTATTAGTAAAACATTTTTAATTTTCTTCATTTCTAATCTAAATTATTATTAAATGCGCTGCAAAGGTCTTGCTTTTACACCTTGTCAATATTAACTTAATGTTAAGCTTTTAAGTAAGTAGCAACTAATAAAAAAAGAAACAAACAGATTTTAAATTATATTTATACTAATTAACTAGCATTTTTTTTGCTAATTCCTTACCTAATTCAACTCCAAACTGGTCATATGAAAAAATATTCCATAAAACTCCTTGTGTAAAAATCTTATGTTCATAGGTTGCAATAAGCATTCCTAACGATTTTGGTGTTAACTTTTTAAATAAAAATGAAGTACTCGGTCGATTACCCTCAAAAGTTTTATAAGGTAATAATTGATTTATTTTATCTAATTTATTTGCTAATTTTAATTCTAAATGTATTTCTTGTTTTGTTTTACCATATGCCAAAGCATCCATTTGTGCATAATAATTAGCCATTAATTTTTTATGTTGCGCTGTTAAACCATGTAAAGGTTCTTCAAAACCAATAAAATCTGCGGGTATTAATTTTGTTCCTTGATGTAATAACTGCATAAAAGCGTGTTGAATATCAGTACCAGCACCTCCCCAAATAACGCCACCTGTTTGATAGTTAATTTCTTTACCATTTCTATCAATACTTTTACCATTACTTTCCATAATTGCTTGTTGTAAATATGCTGGTAATTTACATAAGTATTGACTATATGGTAAAATGACTTCAGTTTCTGATTTAAAAAAATTATTATACCAAATACTTATAAGAGCCAATATTACAGGAATATTTTTATCAAAGTCGGTTGTTTTAAAATGTTCATCAACCTGTTCGGCACCATTTAATAACTCTTTAAAATTATCATATCCGATAGATAAACTAATAGATAATCCTACAGCTGACCATAGAGAGAATCTACCACCAACCCAATTCCACATTGGAAAAATGTTTTCTTGATTAATTCCAAAACTTATCGCTTCTTCTATATTAGACGATACAGCAACAAAATGCTTTGAAACATCAGTAATTGTTGCCGATTTTAAAAACCAATCTCTAATTGTATTTGCATTTGTAATTGTTTCATCAGTCATAAATGATTTTGAAACTATTACAAATAATGTTGTTTCAGTGTCAAGTTTTTTTAAGATTTCAAATACATGATCACCGTCTACATTTGATACAAAATGTGAATTCAATTTATTTCGATAAAATTGCAATGCCTCTACTACCATATTTGGTCCTAAATCAGAACCTCCTACACCTATATTAACAATATCGGTAATTGGTTTACCAGTAAACCCTTTCCAATTTCCAGAAATTACAGTATCAGTAAAAGCCTTCATTTTATTTAATGTTGCTTTTATTTTTGGTTTTATATTTTGTTTATCAACTAAAACTGGTTCTTTCGAATTACTTCTCAAAGCTGTATGTAATACAGCTCTATTTTCTGTTACATTAATTTTATCACCTGAAAAATATTTAGAAATCGCGTCTTTAAGCTTTACCTCTTCAGCTAATAATACTAATAAATCGATGGTTTCTTTGGTAATGTGATTTTTTGAATAATCAACTTTAAAATCATCTAAAGAAATAGAAAAACATTCTTTTCTATTTTTGTCTTTTTTAAAAAGCGTTTTTAGCTCATATTCCTTTGCTTTGGTAAAATGAGTCGTTAATTTTTTCCAAGCATCAGTTTCAGTTGGGTTAATGTTCTCTAGAGACATAATTTATGTTATAGCTTTTTTATTTTTGTTTGAAGATGTCTAAATTGTATCTTTTTCAATTAAACTTATAGCATCTAATTTTATTTTCAAGGGTTTTATAAACTCAAAATATTTTGGTTTAATTTTAGGGTCTAAAGGTTCGGCTGTTGGAAGTTTTTCACGAAAAGGATCTACTTGTTTGCCATTTTTCCAAAAACGATAACAAACATGAGGACCACTAGTGTTTCCTGTCATACCTACCCAGCCTATTATATCGCCTTGTTTTACATAATCGCCTACACGTACATTTCTTTTCTTCATATGTAAATACTGTGTTGTGTAGGTAGTATTATGCTGAACTTTTACATAATTACCGTTTCCTCCTCGTCTTGCAGAAGCTACAACAGTTCCACTTGCGGTTGTCATTATTGGCGTACCATATTTTGCTGCAAAATCTGTTCCTTTATGTGGGCGTACCCTTCCATAAAGCGCAATTTTTCTTCTTAAATTATATCGTGATGAAATTCGATATTGAAATTTGATTGGTGATTTTAAAAATGCCCTACGAAGCATATTTCCTTTTTCGTTATAAAATTCTGGTGTTTTAGAAATAGAATCACCTACAAATTTATACGCATATAAATTTTCTCCTTTATGATTAAAAACGGCTGCTTTTACTGCACCATAACCTACAAAAGTAGTATCATTAATAAATTTTTCATCATAAATTAATTTAAAACTATCTCCTTTTTGTAGGCTATAAAAGTCAAGAGTCCAAGCATAAATATCGGCCACGGTATTTGTTAAACTAGCTTTTAAACCTAAGCTATCCATAGTTACAGATAAATTTGATGAAATTTTACCTGTCACTTGCTTTTCTTTAGTTGTAATTTTTTTCTGAATTTTATAAGCTGATATAATTGAGTCGTTAAAGTTGATAATTGTTGCATCGACTTTATTATGTTTATAAATAAAAACACGTGCTTTTTCTAGCGAATCTTTTGAAGTAAGAACTGTATATTTTTTACCTGAACGAATACGACGAACATCAAAAGTATCTTTAATTGTACTAGCAATTTCATTAATTTTAGGATACATTACATGATGACGGTCTAAAATAACACCAAAACTTTCTCCTTTTTTTATGGTATCATTAATAATTTTAAAATTATCTAAATTAAAACCGTAGGCATAAACTGATTTAGGTTTTATTATTTCAACAGGAAGTTTTACATTTTTTTCAACATCTTTTTTACAAGAGAAAAACAAACAACAAACAAGTAGTAAAAGAATATATTTTTTCAAAAAAGATGATTTAAAATTATAAGCATCTGCAAAAATACAAATAAAAACAATTGATTATTGTACTTTAACAATAAGTAAATAACTTATTATTTTGAATCTAAAACTGTTTTGAATGGATTTGCTAATCCTTTATAAGAAGAAAGCTCAGCACGGAGTGAACCTACAGCTAGAGATGCTTTTATTTTTACAGGAATTTTATTTTCATCGGCGGTTATCCAAACGGTAACACTTTCTTGTTCTTTAAACACTCGCCCTGCTTTTACGATGGGTCTAAATTTTTGAGTTTTTACTTTTCCAAACTTTGTTGTTAGTATTTCGCTTCCTAAAAAGCGTAATTTAAAGGGATAAGTATGATTATCAAAAAACATATCAATTTTTATCTCTTCTCCTTTTTTCATCTTTTTGGTACCATAACTTCTTAAAAAATAAAAAGCAGAAATCATGTCTTGCACATTTACAGCGCTAATTAGTGTATCTTTTTTGTTCCGAAAGTTTTGAACATATGCCGTATTTTCTTGCTGATTAAAGGTTATTTGTTTGTGTTTTTTATGTCCACCTTCATTTATTTTCCTTTTAAAAACATATGGTTTTCCTGATTTTTCATCAAAATAAGATTGATAATCATCATTTACTTTAAAAAACCACTTAATCATACCAGTAGTCCAACCTTTACCTGTAGCATGGAATACTTTTTTATCTTTAAATTGTTCTTCTTTTAATGCTAAGGTAGCATTCCCTGCTTTTAAAAAACCACTATAGCTCATTTTAAATTTAAGAAACTCACCATCTTTAAACGGTTCATTTTTTTCTTGACTAAACATCAGTATGCTAAAAAATAATACGGAAATAAATAATAAGTGTTTTTTCATAATATTCAAACTTGTATCTAAAGTTAGACAAATATTATTCCAAAAAAAAAGACTACTTGAATTTAAAATTCGAACAGTCTCTTTTTTATTTTTATTATGATTAAAAAACACCCCAATTTTTTAACTCTTCTTCACTCCATAAATAAGGAAAAAATATTCTTTTTTGGTATTTTGGGTGCATGTATTTGCGCCAATTACTTCCGCCTGTAGCTTCTAAATCTTTATCGCCACCACCTAAATACTTTCCTGCAGCATTGTAATGTGCCATTACCCATTTTATATTTACTGTATAATCATAATGACGCATTGCTGCTATTAATTCAGTATTATTTTGAGCTTCTTTAGGTAATTCTTGAAATTTTTTAGATAAATTACACTCTTTATAATTCCCCATAAAGTCTATCAAGTTATCCATATATTTGTTTTCGAATAAACGTAATACTGTTGATTTTTCGCCAGTTTTATAATCTTTTCCTGCAGCTTGCCAATATAAATGGTCAAAGGTGTTTTTTAAAGATGATTCTTTATCCATCGTATTTCTAAAACGTGCATCAATTAAATTAATTAGCTCTGTCGATGCAAATTCAATTTTACGATATTGTGCACTTTGATACCCACTTGCTGGCGTTAAAGTATTTCTAAATTTCAAATACTGCTCTACATCCATTCCGTCTTGCATTACGCTAAAAGAATTGCAAAGCATGTCAAAATAACGACTTACACGCATTAGGTGTTTTGAAAATTTTTCGGCAGTAATTGTTTCTTTAGCCAATGAAATTTGGTCAATTTCCCACAAAACCATTTTAAATAACAACTCATTTACTTGATGATACATGATAAAAATCATTTCATCTTTTTGAGTTGTTCTTGGAATTTGTAAACTTAATAAAGCATCTGTTTGAATATAATCCCAATATGTAATTGGAATACCATGAAGTAATCCTTCTAGTAGGGTTTCTAACGGAACTCCTATTTTTTTAGATTTTTCTTCTATTGCTTTTAAAATTTCTTCTTTATTCATTTTTATATTTTATATAAAAATTAGTATTAAAAGAACCATTAAAATAAGCTGTTTAACTTATTATAATGGCTCTTGATTTATCTATATTATAATTAGATTCTAATTATAAGGTTCCTCTTTTTGATTGTTCTCTTTCTATAGATTCGAATAAGGCTTTAAAATTACCTGCTCCAAAACCTTTAGCTCCCATTCGTTGGATGATTTCAAAAAATAACGTTGGACGGTCTTCTACTGGTTTTGTGAAAATTTGTAATAAATATCCTTCTTCATCGGCATCAATCATAATTGATAATTCTTGTAATTTAGAAATATCTTCTTTCATCATGCTCATGTGTTCGCCTAAACGCTCAGGAATACCGTCATAATATGCCTGTGGTGGTGGTGGTAAAAATTCTATTCCGTTTGCTTTTAATTGCGATACTGTTTTAATAATATCATCGGTAGCAACTGCTATATGTTGTACACCTTCGCCTTCGTAAAAATCTAAATATTCTTCAATTTGTGAACGTTTTGCAGCTTTTGCAGGCTCGTTAATTGGGAATTTAATTCGACCGTTTCCGTTACTCATTACTTTACTCATTAAAGCCGAATATTCAGTGTGAATTTGCTTGTCATCAAAAGATAAAAAATTAACAAATCCCATAACTTCTTCGTACCATTTTACCCAAACGTCCATTTGATTCCAACCTACGTTTCCTACCATATGGTCAATGTATTTTAAACCAGCACTTGGCGGATTATAATCGGATTTCCACTGAGTAAATCCTGGCAAAAATACACCTTTATAATTCTTACGCTCTACAAACATATGAACTGTTTCGCCATAAGTGTAAATACCTGCACGAATTACCTCACCATGTTCGTCTGTTTCAACGGTTGGCTCTAAGTATGATTTGGCACCTCTTTTAATGGTTTCTTCGTAGGATTTTCGAGCATCTTCTACCCATAAAGCGACTATTTTTACGCCATCTCCATGTTTTACAATATGGTCGTTAATTGCTGATTTACTGTTTAATGGTGATGTTAATACTAAACGGATTTTATCTTGTTTTAACACATAACTTACCGTGTCTTTTGAGCCTGTTTCTAAACCTTTATAAGCATGCGATTGAAAACCAAAAGCTGTTTTATAAAAATGTGCCGCTTGCTTTGCATTACCAACATAAAATTCTACGTAATCTGTTCCTAAAAGCGGTAAGAAATCTTGTGCTCCTTCAAATATTTTTTCTAAACCGTAGTTTACTGATGTTACTTCTTTTTTACTCATTCTTTATATTTTTATGAACCTCAAAGCTTTTTAAAAGCTGTGAGGTCTTTTATTTTTTAATAGATATCTATCTTTTCTATAAATGATAAATTATTAAATTAGTACTAAACTTTGTTGAGGAGTTTAGCCCTGATTGAACGGTTTGTTTGAGCTCTTTTTTTGATTTTTCTTCAAAAAAAAGCGAGTAGTGAAAGCAGGATTAGCTTCTAATAATTATTTTTATAAATCTAGTTTTATTATTCTAACCACGATTTATAATAATTTTCATCGGCAATTTTCATGGCTTCTTCGGTTACTTGTAAGGGCTTAAAAGTATCTACCATAACGGCTAATTCTTCGGTTTTTTTATGCCCAATACTTCTTTCAGCGGCTCCTGGATGCGGTCCGTGAGGAATCCCTGCTGGATGCAAGGAAATATGTCCTTGATCGATGTCGTTTCTGCTCATAAAATCGCCATCAACATAATATAAAACCTCATCAGAATCGATGTTACTATGATTGTAAGGCGCAGGAATTGCATTTGGATGATAATCATACAAACGAGGTACAAAACTACAAATTACAAAGGTGTTTGTTTCAAAAGTTTGATGCACTGGTGGCGGTTGATGCACACGTCCTGTGATAGGTTCAAAATCATGAATTGAAAAGGCATATGGGTAATTATAACCGTCATAACCAACCACGTCAAAAGGGTGTGAGGCATAAATCATTTCTATAATTTCGCCTTGTTTTTTTACGTTGATTAAAAAATCACCAAGTTCATTATGGGTTTCTAATTCTTGTGGTCGGCGGATATCTCTCTCGCAAAAAGGGGCGTGTTCTAATAATTGCCCAAAATGATTTCGATATCTTTTTGGTGTATAAACTGGCGAATATGATTCAACAATAAAAAGCCTGTTATTTTGATCGTCAAAATCTAGTTTGTAAATAATACCTCGTGGAATTACTAAATAATCGCCATATTTAAAGTTGATATTCCCTAGCATGGTACGCAACTTTCCTGTTCCTTTATGTATGAAAATTACCTCATCGGCATCGGTATTTTTATAGAAATAATCTGTTGTTGATTCCTTTGGCGCTGCTAAAATAATATTACAATCAGTATTTGTTAAAACGATTTTTCTACTTTCTAGATAATCATTTTCAGGGGCTACCTGAAACCCTCTAAAACGATACGATTGAATATTATTAGCTTTGGCTATTTTTGGTTTTACCGAATATTGTCTGCGAATTTCTTTAACCATGGTTGGTCTAAATTCGTGATAAGAATTTGTTGACATTCCATCAAATCCTATTGTTCCAAATAATTGCTCGTAATATAAGCTTCCGTCTTCTTTGCGAAATTGGGTGTGACGCTTGGGTGGTATTTTCCCTAGTTTATGATAAAATGGCATAATTTTAATGTTTTAAATTAATAGATTATTGTAATAATTACAGTGCGCTATTAATTTTATTCAGGATTACGCTTTATCAGGTATTTTAAATATGATAGCAGGTCTATATACATTTTTTGTGTTTTTAAGATGCTTTTTACAAATATACAGTATTTATAAAAACTATGTAAACGCAAAAATCTGTCTTAAAACAGGGTGTTTTCAATCAATCCAATCTTTAGTACGTGCCACTGCTTTTTGCCATTTTGAGTATAATTTTTCACGTTTTTCTAAACTAAAAGTAGGCTGAAAAGTTTCAGGAATTTTTCGTTTTTTTAAAATATCTTCTTGTTTCCATAAACCAACGCAAATACCTGCTAAATACGCAGCGCCCATAATAGTGGTTTCAATAATTTCGGGACGTTCAACTTTTACATTTAAAATATTCGCTTGAAACTGCATTAAATAATTATTTGCACTCGCACCACCATCTACTTTTAATGATGTTAGTTTAACCTGACTATCTTTTTGCATTACCTCTAAAATATCTTTTGTTTGGTAGGCAAGGGAATCTAAGGTTGCTTTTATCAAATGGTTTTTACCTGTGCTATGCGTTAAACCAAACACAGCGCCACGGGCATACATATCCCAATAAGGAGCGCCTAAACCAGCAAAAGCAGGAACTACATAAACAGGGTTTTCATCGGTAATTTTTTTTGCATAAATTTCACTTTCTTCGGCATTTTCAATTATTTTTAAACCGTCTCGCAACCATTGAATTGCCGACCCTGCAACAAAAACACTTCCTTCAAGGGCATAATATATTTTATTTTCAATTCCCCAAGCAATTGTCGTTAACAATCCATTTTTAGAATATTCAAGATTTTCGCCAGTGTTCATTAGCATAAAACAACCAGTTCCGTAAGTATTTTTTGCATTGCCTTTTTCAAAACAAGCCTGCCCAAAAAGTGCTGCTTGCTGATCGCCTGCAATTCCTGCTATCGGAATTTTATAGCCATCTAATTCATAATCGCCAAAATAATGAGAAGACGGTTTTACCTCTGGTAACATTGATATAGGAATATCAAGAGCTGCTAATATTTTTTTATCCCAGCATAAATTTTTAATATCGTACAACATAGTACGAGAAGCATTACTGTAATCGGTAGCATGTACCTTACCCTTAGTTAAATTAAAAAGTAACCAAGTGTCAATCGTTCCAAATAATAAATTTCCATTTTCAGCTTCTAGCTTTGCTCCTTGAACATTGTTTAAAATCCAATGTATTTTTGTTGCCGAAAAATAACTATCAATAACCAACCCCGTAGTTTTACTCACATGGTTTTCTAATCCTTTTTCTTTTAATTTTTCACAAATATCTGCTGTTCGTTTGTCTTGCCAAACAATAGCATTGTAAATAGGTTCCCCGTTGTGTTTATTCCAAACTACGGTAGTTTCTCGTTGGTTTGCAATACCAATACCCATTATTTCTGATGGATGAATTCCTGCTTTTTTAGTCGCTTTTTTTAAGGTAGAAAGTTGTGTTTTTAAAATTTGTAGAGCATTGTGTTCTACCCAACCCGATTCTGGAAAAATTTGTTCAAAATCTTGCTGATTCATTCCAACAATAGCCCCGTGTTCATTAATAATTACCGAACGAGAACTAGTAGTTCCTTGATCTAGGGCGACAATATATTTAGCCATTTAAAATTTATATAATTAAATAGCAATCTACAATTTAAAGTTTGGCTATTAAAAAAAAAGGTAAATTTTAATAAGAAGCTTCATTTTTTATAGTAAATAGTAACATTATTGGCAAAAAAACCTTTCAGAGTAAACTGAAAGGTTTTTTAACTTTTTTCTTTTTCAAAATATTTCCCCAAATAATATTGAATTGTACTGCAAATATACAAGCAGTTTATTAACTTTAAAAAGGGATTACCGCAATAAAAAATGCAGATTACCGCAATATTCTAATCTAAAACACCTAATTCTTTTGCTTTTAATACTAAATCAGTATTATTACATGCTTGTAAATCTCCTCGAAGTTTTGCTAACTTAGCTTCTATAGACCTTGTTTTAACTAAAGATCCATCTGTTTTTTTTATAAATCCTTCTAAATTTGTAATTTTAGCATGTTTTGGTAATTCTTTTAATATTTGAATAGCAACATCATCCATTTGAATTTCAATTAAAGCTCTTTTTAACAATTTTTGATGTATTTCATGCGTATAATATAGCTCATCTTTTAGCATTTTTTTTATAGCAAATGTTAATTCATCTGTATTACAGCTTCCTTTTAAAATATAAGCATTAGGGCTTAAGTTACTAATAACATTAAAAACCCGATTGGTTTCAAAATGCCCTGTAATAACACCTGTTTTAATAGGTATGTTTTCTTTTTGAATAGCTTTTATTAAAGCTTCTCCACCATCTAATACAGTACATCCTTTTGTATCTTCAAAACTTAAATCAGTAAAAACAATATCAAAAGGCTTGCTATGAATTGCTGTTTTTATTTTAGAAAAAGCTTCATCACAACAATTAGTTGTTTCTATAACTAAATTATCAATATTTTTTAGGCAGGAGAGTATTCCTTCGAGTATTAATTGATGATCATCAACTAAGAGTATTTTTGTTGGTCCAAGCATTTAGGGGTATTTGAATACTAGTTAAGGTTCCAGTACCTACTTCACTTTTTATCTGTAGAGTTCCGTTTAACTCTTCAATACGTTCTTGTAGATTTTGTAAACCAATTCCTTTTTTATTGATATTGGCATCAAAACCAATGCCATTATCTTTAATTTGTAAAAATACATGATTTTTATATATTGCAAATGTTATTATTACTTTACTAGCTTTTGCATATTTTTTACAATTTTGAATAGTTTCCCGTACACTTAAATACAATAATCTGTTAATAGCGTTATTTAATTCTTGCCAATTATGTTCCTTTAAACCTGTAACACTTATTCTAAAATTAATTTCAAAATAATCACTTACTAAATTAATTATTTGATCTTTAAAAGAAACTTTATTAAAGCTAATACTACTTAATTGATGCGATAGATTTCGAACATTTTCTTTAACTGCATTTAGTTTTTTAGCTTCTTCTAATAAGTTAGATTTTTTTAATTTTTGATGTAATAAACTTAAATCACCCGCAACTTCATCATGTAATGATTTTGCAATTTGTTGTCGTTCATCTTCTCTAGCTGTTATTATTTCTAATTGCGCTTGATACAACAATTTTCTTTTTCGATAAAAATAGAACAAAACACTACTAATAAATAATAATAAACCAGTTGCGGCAACTAACCTACCAATAGTTCGTTGTTGTTTATGATATACTATTTCTAGTTGTTTACTTTTATTTTCTGTTTTTAAAAATGTATTCTCTTTCTCTTTTTTATCGGTTTCATACCTAATTTTAGCAAACTGATTTTTTAATCGGCGTTCTTTTTCAAATAAACTATCGTTAAGTTGTATATATTGTTCTAAATATTTTTTAGCTTTTTGTCCTTTATTAAGGTCTGATAAAAGTTTTAAACATTCTAAAACTTTTTTATTATTTCTTGTTTTTCTAGCTAGTTTTAATCCAATATTTGCGTGTTTTTCTGCTAGTGTATAGTTTTTGTTTTTTATATATGCTTCTGCTAAAAAAGTATGAGAAAAACTTTCTGCATAGGCATTTTTAAGTTTTTTTCTACTTTCTAAAACTATTTTATAACCTTCTATTGCTTTTTTTGTATCGCCTTGTAAAAAATAAATTGACGATAAGTTTCCTAAAAAAGATTGGTAATTTTTAGGATATTTTATTTCTAAACTATCTGTATTTAAACCTTCTTGAAATAAATAAGTTGCTTTTTCATAATTACCTTCATCTTTATAAGTCATCCCTATATTATTCAAAAGATTTAAATAATTTCGTTCTCTTTTACGTTTTACTTTATTGTACTTTACAATATTTTGTGCTTTGTAATAATAAATTCGAGCTTCTTTTGGTCTTTTTAAACTCGCTAAAGTGTTTCCTAAAGTTTGATATAACGAAATTAAAATACGATATTTCTTTAAAGGTTCTATATATTTTAATCCCTCAACTGTTGTTATTTCACAACCTAAGAAATCTAGCTCTTTTACCTGAAGAATTGCCATAGACAAGAGCCTTCTACCTATTTCAGCAGAGTCTTTTAAAGCAATAGATATATTTTTTGATTTATGATAATAGTAAAAAGTACTATCTAAATTATTTTTTATTTTATTATTTAAAGCGGCAAAATGATACGCTTTTGCCAAAGAGAAAGAGTCTTTTTTTACGGCATAGTGTTTTAGTAGTTTATTCTTTGAGAATGTTATTCCTAAGGTATCTTTACTAAAATAGCTTTGTTTACCATACTTCATACTTGCTTTTTTTAAAAGCGTATCTTTCTTTAAATTATCTGAAAGTATTACTGCTTTTTTCAGGTATGGTAATTTATTGACTCCTTTAACCTTTTTAGCACTCTTTAAATAAAAAGAAATAGAATCTTTTTCTTCTTGAGAGTAAACAAAAAACGTAGTAAATAATAAAAAAAAAATAAGATTTTTTTTCATAAAATAAAAGGGGATTTATTTATATTAATAAAGAAAAATACTGTTGTTTTTCAAAAAAACTATGACATCTTACTAAATAAATCCCAAATTACAATACCTGTTGTAACTGATATATTTAAAGAATGTTTTGTTCCTAATTGCGGAATTTCAATACAAAAATCCGAAGCAGAAACAACTTCTTGTTGCACACCTTTTACTTCATTTCCCATAACAACCGCATATTTTTGATTTGCTTTTGGAATAAACTCATTTAACATCGTGCTATTTTCAGCCTGTTCGATAGATAAAACAGTAACATTATCTTTTTTTAGTTTCTCAACTAACTCAATAGTATTTTCAACATGTTCCCAAGCAACAGATTCGGTAGCACCTAAAGCAGTTTTATGAATTTCTTTATTAGGAGGAATTGCAGTAATTCCGCACAAATATATTTTTTCAATTAAAAAAGCATCCGAAGTTCTAAAAACCGAACCAACATTATTTAAACTTCTGATGTTATCTAAGATTACAATAATAGGTGTTTTTTTAGTTTCTTTAAATTGGTCAACTGTAATTCTACCTAACTCACTATTTTTTAGTTTTCTCATAAAAAATGTTCACTTTAAAATCGAATATTTATCTTCGCAAAACTAATTTAAAAAAACTAAAAAATTGGCAAAAACAAAGGCAAAAAAGGTAACTCCATTAATGCAACAGTACAACGGAATTAAAGCCAAATATCCTGATGCAATGTTACTTTTTAGAGTAGGTGATTTTTACGAAACCTTTGGTGAAGATGCCGTAAAAGCATCTAATGTTTTAGGTATTATTTTAACTAAAAGAGGTGCAGGAAGTGAAAGTGAAACTGCTTTAGCTGGTTTTCCGCATCATTCATTAAATACGTATTTACCTAAATTAGTAAAATCGGGTTTACGAGTTGCTATTTGCGACCAGTTAGAAGACCCTAAAATGACAAAAAAAATAGTAAAACGTGGTGTTACAGAATTGGTAACTCCAGGTGTGGCTTTAAATGATGAAGTTTTACAATCAAAATCTAATAATTTTTTAGCTGCTGTACATTTTAATAAAAAAATAATAGGAGTTTCTTTTTTAGATGTTTCTACAGGTGAGTTTTTAATAGCTCAAGGAAATCAAGAATATATTGATAAACTTTTACAAAACTTTTCGCCAAGTGAAGTTTTAGTTGAAAAAAAGCATAAACAGCAATTTCTAGAATTTTTTACAAATCGTTTTCATACTTTTTATTTAGATGATTGGGTTTTTCAAAAAGAATATGGAAATGAATTATTAACAAATCATTTTAAAGTTAATAATTTAAAAGGATTTGGTGTTGAAGATTTAAAACAAGGTATTGTAGCTGGTGGTGTGGCTATGTATTATTTATCAGAAACACAACATAATAAAATAGAACATATTCAATCTATCAGCAGAATTGCGGAAGATAATTATGTTTGGATGGATAGGTTTACCGTTAAAAATTTAGAATTATACGGTGGAAACTCGTTAAATTCAGTATCATTATTAAATGTTATTGATAAAACAATTTCGCCTATGGGCGGAAGATTATTAAAACGTTGGTTGGCTTTACCTTTAAAAGATTTAGCTCAAATAAAAGAACGTCATGAGTTGGTTGCTTTTTTAATTGATAACGAAACTTTTTTCGAAACAGTAACCTATCAATTAAAACAAATTTCTGATATAGAGCGATTAATATCAAAAGTTGCCACAGGAAAAGTATCGCCTAGAGAAGTTATTTTATTGAAAAACTCCTTAAAAGCTATTCTTCCGATAAAAACATCCGCAGAAAAAAGTACGAATAAAACAGTTAAACAAATAGGAAAAAAATTACACGATTGTGAAATTTTAATTGCTAAAATTATTGAAACTGTTTTAGAAGATGCGCCTGTAAACATCAATAAAGGAAATGCTATTGCAAGTGGTGTTTCTGATGAATTAGATGAACTTCGTAATATTTCTAATTCTGGAAAAGAATATTTAGATATGATGTTGGCTCGTGAAACAGAAAGAACAGGAATTACAAGTTTAAAAATAGCTTTTAATAACGTTTTTGGATATTATATTGAAGTTAGAAATAAATTTAAAGACCAAGTTCCTGAAGAATGGATTCGTAAGCAAACTCTTGTAAATGCAGAACGATATATTACTGAAGAACTAAAGGAATACGAAACAAAAATTTTAGGAGCAGAAGAAAAAATTCAACAAATAGAAACTGAACTTTTTGCAAAATTGGTTCAATTTATTATTGGTTTTGTTAAGCCGATACAAGAAAATGCTCAAAATATTGCCAAAATAGATGTGTTATTATCATTTTCCAAATTGGCGATGGATAATAATTATGTACGTCCAGAAATGGATAATACTACGGATATTGATATTAAAAATGGGCGTCATCCTGTAATAGAAAAACAACTTCCACTTGGCGAAGAATATATTGCAAATGATGTTGTTTTAAATAGAGATAATCAACAAATAATTATGATTACTGGACCAAATATGTCGGGTAAATCGGCAATATTACGTCAAACGGCTTTAATCGTTTTATTAGCTCAAATGGGAAGTTATATTCCTGCACAAAGTGCCAGAATTGGTATGGTAGATAAAATTTTTACCAGAGTAGGGGCAAGCGATAATATTTCGATGGGAGAATCTACTTTTATGGTAGAAATGAATGAAACAGCATCAATTTTAAATAATATATCAGAACGTAGTTTGGTGTTATTAGATGAAATTGGGCGTGGAACTTCTACTTATGATGGAATTTCAATTGCTTGGGCTATTGCCGAATATTTACACGAACATCCATCGAAAGGAAAAACATTATTTGCTACGCATTATCATGAATTAAATGAAATGACAAGCAGTTTTAAGCGTATTAAAAACTTTAATGTATCGGTAAAAGAATTAAAAGATAGTATTATTTTTTTACGAAAATTAGTGGAAGGTGGAAGTAATCATAGTTTTGGAATTCATGTAGCAAAATTAGCAGGAATGCCTGCTATGGTAATTAATAGAGCTCAGAAAATTTTAAAACAATTAGAAGAAAATAACGCTCAAAAAGAAGTTAAAGAGGTTTTAAAAGAAACACAGAAAGAAGATATGCAAATGAGCTTTTTTCAATTAGATGACCCTTTATTAGAGAATGTTAGAGATGAAATTTTAGCCACAAATATTGATACACTTACGCCAATTGAAGCTTTAATGAAGTTGAACGAAATTAAGCGAATGCTTATTAAAAAATAATTTTTTTAATGCAACAAGACATTAGTTTTAAAAGGATAAATAAATTGGCTTTTCCTGCTTTAATTGCAGGAGTTGCCGAACCTTTATTATCAACTACCGATTTGGCTATTGTAGGAAATATCAATCATAATGCAACTGAAAGTATTGCCGCTATTGGAATTGTAGGTGCTTTTTTATCGATGTTAATTTGGGTTTTTGGGCAAGCACGTAGTAGTATTTCGTCAATTATTTCACAATATATTGGTGCTGATAAATTATCCGAAGTAAAAAATTTACCTGCTCAAGCTATCGCTATTATTTTAGTAACAAGTTTGGTTATTTTAGGTGTTACGTATCCGTTTGCTAAAGAAATATTTCAGTTTTATAATGCTTCTGATGCTATTTTAGATTATTCGATTGAATATTATAAAATACGTGTTTTTGGCTTTCCGTTTACATTATTTGTAATTGCTATTTTTGGAACATTTAGAGGTTTGCAAAACACGTTGTACCCGATGATAATTGCCATAATTGGTACAGTTGTAAATATTCTACTAGATGTTGTTTTTGTGTACGGAATTGAAGGGTATATTCCTGCAATGAACATTTCAGGTGCTGGGTATGCAAGTGTAATTGCACAAATAGTTATGGCGCTTGTTTCCGTGTATTTACTGTTAACTAAAACAGAAATATCTTTAAAATTTGAGCTTCCTTTTAATAAAGAAATTCCGAAGTTTATCAATATGATGTTAAACTTATTTGTGCGAACTATTGCTTTAAATCTAGCTTTATATTTTGCTACTTCTTATGCCGTTTCTTATGGAAAAGAATACATTGCAGCCTACACCATCGGTTTTAATATATGGCTAATGGGTGCTTTTATGATTGATGGATATTCATCTGCAGGAAATATTTTATCAGGAAAATTATTAGGAGCAAAAGCTTATCAATCATTACTTAAATTAGGGAATAATTTGCTTCTTTATGGATTTGTCTTTGGTGTTTTTTTAGCAATTATTGGGTTTGTTTTTTATGATTTTATAGGAAGAATTTTTACACAAGAACAAGCCGTATTAGAACATTTTTATAATACTTTTTGGATTATTTTAATAATGCAACCTATTTGTGCTATCGCTTTTATTTATGATGGAATGTTTAAAGGAATGGGGAAAATGAAGTATCTACGAAATTTATTATTGATATCAACAGCGGTTATTTTTATACCTATTTTATTATTTTTTGATTTTTTAGATTATAAATTACACGCTATTTGGATTGCTTTTTATGCATGGATAATTGCACGTGCACTTCCTTTAATTCTTAAATTTAGAAATACTTTTTTATCACACTCTCAAAATGAGTAAATTTGAGAATAAAATATTAAGCATGACAACAACAAGAGAAAACGGAAGTTTATATACTCATATTGATAAAAAAATAGCAACTATTGAATTTGGACATCCTGCAAGTAATTCATTTCCAGGTGAATTATTAGCACGTTTAGCGAATGAATTTAATACTTTATCAAATAATGATGAAGTGGCAATTATCATTTTAAAATCCGAAGGAAATAAAGCTTTTTGTGCTGGTGCTTCTTTTGATGAATTGGTTGCTATTGATAGTTTAGAGTCTGGTAAACAATTTTTCTCAGGATTTGCCAATGTAATAAATGCAATGCGCTGTTGTTCAAAATTAATTATTGGACGTGTACAAGGTAAAACCGTTGGCGGAGGTGTTGGTTTAGCTTCAGCTTGTGACTATGTTTTTGCTACTGAAAGTGCTAGTATTAAATTATCAGAATTAAGTATCGGAATTGGTCCTTTTGTTATTGCTCCTGCGGTTTCTCGTAAGATTAATGTAAGCGGTTTAGCTGAATTAACTTTAGATGCTACTAGTTGGAAAAATGCGTATTGGGCAAAAGATAAAGGATTATATGCTCGTGTTTTTGAATCGATAGAAGATTTAGATAAAGAAGTTGAAATTTTTACTGAAAAATTAGCATCTTATAATTATGAAGCTTTATCAGAAATGAAAAAAACCTTGTGGATTGGTACAGAACATTGGCAAGAATTATTAATAGAAAATGCCCAAATATCAGGGAAATTGGTTTTATCCGAAGCAACTAAAAAAGCTTTATCAAAATTTAAAAAATAAAAAATGTTTTTATTTCAAGAGATAAAAAATATTCAAAATAAAACAACAGGACAGGAAATTGCAAGGTGGATACTTGAGAATCAAATAGTGTTTTTACTAGTAGGAGTATTGTTTTCAGTAGTTTTCGTATGGATTTTAACAAAAGTTGCCAAACAAATTCGTACTTTCGGCAAATAAAAAATAAAATTATGGGTGGAGATTATTTATTTGCCATTTTAGCAGCAGGCGTAGCAATTGTGTATTTTTACAATAAATACAGAGCAAACAAAAAATTTAAGAGATAGTGAATAATATAAGAATTACAAAACAGTTTACTTTTGAAACAGGGCATGCGTTGTATGGTTATGATGGAAAATGTAAAAACGTTCACGGGCATAGTTATAAGCTTTTTGTAACCGTAATGGGACAGCCAATTATGGATACTACCAATGTAAAATTTGGTATGGTCATCGATTTTGGTGATTTAAAGAAAATTGTCAAAGAAGAAATTGTTGATATTTTTGACCACGCAACTGTTTTTAATCAAAATACGCCTCATATTGAATTAGCCAAAGAGTTAAAAGATAGAGGACATCATGTTATTTTAGTTGATTATCAGCCAACAAGTGAAATGATGGCGATTGATTTTGCTAAAAAAATTAAAGATAGACTTCCTGAAAATATTAAGCTTCACGCAATAAAATTACAAGAAACTGACAGCAGTTTCGCAGAATGGTTTGCAAGTGATAATCAATAGTAAGCATTAACAAAATTTAGATTGAAATATAAAAAAAGCCCTAAAATTTTAAATCTTAGGGCTTTTTTTGTTAAAAATTAAAAGTACTTATTTTAATAAAACTTTCAATATTCGTGGCATCTAATTCATATTGGTCAATGCTATTGTCAGAAATAATAAACGCATGATTATCTCTTATGATAATATCCAAGGCATTTTTTGTCGGAATTTCATTAATATATTTTGAATTTTTTGGGTTTGATATATCGAAAATTTTAACCGTATCATCACAAACTAATAAGTAATTATTTCCATATAAACTTAATCCTTTAGGTTGAGTTAAACCTCTATTATTTAATAATATTGGATTTTTTATATCGGTAATATCGTAGGTTTTTAATTCATTTACCGTTCCCTGACACCCCGAATTACTATGTAAAGTTACATAGGCATTTGTGCCGTTGGCAACCACAGGGTCACAGGAAGTAAAATGATTAGATTGTGCTAATTTTTTAGGCAATTCTTTGTTGGTAATATCATAAATAAACATCGCATTTTGTGAGCCTATAAATAAATAATTATCAAAACTAAATAAGGTTTCAATATTAAAACCAACATCAATAGTGTTTACTTTTACAGGATTTTGAGTATCTGAAATATTAAAAACAGTTAATTTATAAAAATCAACGGTGTATAAATAAGCATCTTTTAAAATAAAAGTAGCTAAAGAACCACCCGTTCCATCACCTGACGAATTACTTGAAACATCGTTATTACTCGAATCTTGACTGCAAGAAATTGTAAGCGTTAAAATAGCTATAATTAGTAGTGTATATATCTTTTTCATCGCCTTTATTTTTGTGTCCAATTAACAATAACTTCTTCATTTTTAACCGATTCATAAAAACCATCTGGCGATTCTAATTTCGGAAAAACATTTTCTAATCGTTTATTAATTTTGAAATTAAAAGTGTTCAAATCGATGCTTAACGATACTAAATCAGTCGCTTGATTGATAAAAAAAACATTATCTCGAATGGCAACATCCGTTGCCCCTGGCATTTTTAAGAATTTCTTCTTTACAGGATTTTTAGGGTCGGAATTATCAAAAATATGAAAGCCTTTTCTTTTATCGTTGATAAAAATATAATCGTTAAAAATATAAATTTTAGACGATTCGCTCATTACCTCTGTATCTTGAAAAGCTATAGAAGCATTTAAATCGGCTCTTTTGATAATTACAGGTTCGTAAGATGATTTAAAACTCTCCCCTCCTACACAGCCGATATCAAAACAATTTGAAAAAAACAAAAAAGAGATTAGTAATAGTATTTTCATAGTCAGGTATTTAAGGTTCTAAAATAATACTATTTTTTAAAAAAAATAACTCTTTATTTATAATAATTACAAATAATTTTCATCAAAAAAATAAAGCTAAAAAATAAAGCTAAAAAATAAGCTTAGAAAATAATATATTCTATGTTTATTTACCGTTAAATTCATTCATAGTATTTGCCATTCCAGCACAAATAAAAGAGGTAACAGCATTTACTGAAGTAGGAATTCGTTCAATCATTTCACTTTCTTCGTCTTTGCTCCATTGTCCTAAAACATAATCAACTTGACGACCTCTACCATAATCTGCGCCAACACCAAAACGAAAACGAGGATACGCACCTGTATTAAATTTAGCTTGAATATCTTTTAAACCGTTATGACCACCAGAACTTCCTTTTGGTTTTATGCGTATTTTTCCAAAGTCTATATTTAAATCATCAGTAATAACTAATATATTTTCAACTTGAATATTTTCTTGTTGCATCCAATACATCACGGCTTTTCCGCTCAAGTTCATATAGGTACTTGGTTTTAAAACAACAACAGTTTTTCCTTTGATTTTTAGCTTGGCGATATCTCCTAATTTTTCAGTTTCAAAACTAGCATTATGTTCTTTTACAAAAGCATCTACTATTTTAAAACCAATATTATGACGTGTATTATTATATTGTTCACCGATATTTCCTAAGCCTACGATTAAAAATTTTTTCATCAAGATTGTTTCTAAAAAATATTAAAATTAAATTCCAAAAATAGAAAAAGCGTTACATATAATGTAACGCTTTTTTTATTTATAGTAAAACTATAATAGCTTTTTTTAAGCTTCTTCTTCTGCTGCTGCTGCTTTAGCTGCATTACGAGACATACGTACTTGAGCTACCACAGTGTTATCTGGGTGTAATAAAGCATATTTATCATTTCTTAACTCAGTAACATATAATTTATTACCAATAGCTAATTCAGTAATATCAGCTTCAATAAAGTCAGGTAAATTACCAGGTAAACCTTTTACTTTTAACTTACGTAAGTTATGACGTAAAGCACCACCTAACATAATACCTTTAGCAGTACCTACTAAACGTACAGGAATATCCATAGTAAGTTCTTTATCATCAAAAATTTGATAAAAATCTACGTGTAAAATAGCATCTGTTACTGGGTGAAATTGGATATCTTGTAAAACAGCACTGTATTTTGTACCATCTAATTCAATCGTAGCAGTAAATACATCAGGAGTAAATACTAAAGGCTTGAATAATTTTTCAGCTGCTGAAAAATGAACAAGTTCTTCTCCTCCGTATAATACGCAAGGAACCTTTCCAGCATTACGTAGGTCTTTAGTTGCTCTTTTACCTACGCTTTCTCTTTTTGATCCGTTGATTGTAATTGATTTCATTACTTTATTTATTTATTTAATTTATTTACATTAAAAACTCATCGCTAATTGATACATTGTCATGAACTTTACGCATTACATCAGCAAATAAGGGAGCGCAATTTACAACTTTTATTTTAGACACACTCTTCTTTAACGGAATAGTGTTTGAAACAATTAATTCTGTTAGTTTAGAGTTCTGAATTCTTTCATAAGCATCACCAGAAAGAATAGGGTGTGTACAAATTGCACGTACACTTAAAGCACCTCTTTCCATCATTAAATCGGCAGCTTTTGTTAGTGTTCCTCCTGTATCAATCATATCATCTACAAGAATCACATTTTTACCTTTTACATCACCAATTAACTCCATATGAGAAATTACATTAGCTTTTTGACGTTGTTTATAACAAATTACTACATCACTTTCTAAAAATTTAGAATAAGCATATGCTCTTTTTGAACCACCCATATCAGGTGAAGCAATAGTAAGATTGTCTAATCTTAAGCTTTCTACATATGGCAAGAAAATAGTAGAACCAAATAAATGATCTACTGGTTTTTCAAAAAAACCTTGAATTTGATCAGCATGTAAATCCATAGTCATAATTCTAGTTGCCCCTGCTGATTCTAATAATTTTGCCACTAATTTAGCACCAATAGCTACACGAGGTTTGTCTTTTCTGTCTTGACGTGCCCATCCAAAATAAGGCATAACAGCTGTAATATGTCTTGCAGAAGCACGTTTCGCAGCATCACACATTAATAACATTTCCATTAAATTATCTGTTGATGGAAAAGTAGACCCAATTAAAAAGATTCTTCTTCCTCGAATAGATTCTTCAAACGCTGGTTGAAATTCACCATCACTAAAATGTGTAGTTGTTACGTCTCCTAGTGGTATTCCGTATTCTTTAGCAATTTTTTCTGCAAGTTCAGTACTTTGAGAACATGCAAAAATTTTTGGCATTAATTGATCTTTAGGCATTTACAAGGTTTTGTTAAAAGTTAATGTTGTTGTTACCGCAAAAGTAAAACTATTTTAATACTTTAAAAGTTATTTTAAGTGAATTTAATTAAAAAAAAATATATAAATTTGCAGCACCAATACAATGCTCGAGTGGCGGAATTGGTAGACGCGCTGGATTCAAAATCCAGTGACTTAGGTCGTGCGGGTTCGATTCCCGCCTCGAGTACATATTTAAAGCCTATTGATTTTCAATATATTGTTAATCAATAGGTTATTTTTCTTAAAAAAGATAAAAATGATCAGTTTTTTTATGAAGAATAAAATATATAGAAAAGAGAAAACTACTACTATTTAAGCTCTTTTAAAACAATATTCAATTCTTGATCTAAGCTTTTAATTTGAATCACTTCTTTTTTATACCCAGTAGTAGAAACTTGAATAATACATGGAAGTTTTCGGGCTATTATTAAAGTAAAATTTCCAGAAATAGTCGAAGTTGTAGCTGCAATACTTTCTAACGATCTGATGCTTACATTAGGTAAAGGATCTAAATACTCATCATAAACCTTTCCTTTTAAATTAATTTGTGCCGATAAAGCAACACTAAAAATCATCAAAAAAAAGAACAGTATTTTTTTTAACATGTTATATTGTTTTTAATTTTTTACTTGGTTTATAATTACGAGTTAATTATTCTAACGCCAATGAAATTGGAAAACCATACTTTACAGAAATACGTTTACCCTGTTTTTTTCCAGGAATAAATTGCGGTAATTTAGCTACAACCCTAAGCGCTTCTTTATGTAATAAAGTCCCATTTTTAGGTACAAGTGTTTTAATATTTTTTACCTCACCATTTTTATCAATAATAAAACTTACCCAAATACTTCCTTGTATTGATTTTCGAATAGCATCGGTTGGATACTTAAAATGTGTCGAAATATGATTTACCATATTTTTATTAAAACAAAAAGCACGTCTTGTTTTACGTACATTTTTACAAGCATTAAATAGTGGAATTTTATCTGCCTTATTAAATTTAACCGCTATATCTAACTCTTCTTTTGATAGTTTATTGGTGATTTTAATTATATTTTGCTCTAAAGAAGGTTCTTTTTCAAGCGCTAATTTTTTATTTTCATTTTGAGGAGTAATATGAATTTTAGCAATACCTGCTCCTACTCCCTTGGTTATTTTTCGTTTTTTTAAACTTCTTCTACTAACAGGAATTTCTCTGTTTTTTTTAACTTGATTCTTTTTCGTTTTTTTTATATCACATTTAGCAATGCTAATACTATTTAAATCTTCCACAATTTCTTTTGAAGATTCACACACCTTTTGAGCACATATATTTATTGACAAAGAAACAGTCAAAATTAATACTAATAAATTTTTCATAATACGGGTGGTTTACTGTTTCTAATGTTAATTTCAGTGCTAATTTAATAATTATTTAGACTTATTAAAAATAATTGTCGATAAAAAAACTTTGTAACAAACACAAAAAAAGTGAACAACACAGGACTAATGAAAAAAGAAGATTAATTTTCTCTCTTTTTCATAGATATAACTCATACGAATACTTAAAAAGGCAAAACTTCCTAGTGTTTTTTCATTCTATAAAAAACAACCTTTCTTAGTTCTTATTAAAAACATGATAAATGTCATATTTTAAACAAAACAGTAGAGCTATTTTTGTCGCAAAAAAGTAAGTGATTATGATACAATTGATTAATTTACCTTTAGTTTCTTGGACATACGGTACCGTTATAATAGGGTTTTTTGCACTTGTTTGTGTAGGTTTAGTAGCCACTCTTTTAATACTTATAGGTACAGGCAAGAAAAAGGAATAAGAAATTGTATTTAAATTTTTAATAGTTGATTTTAAGAAGAAGCTCGCTATATATATGTTGGTGGTTTAACGTGTATAGTACTTCTTCTTTTTTTAAAACAGTTCATTTAGTGTGCTTTATTATAAGAAGAAATAACTACAATGTAAGCTGGGGGGCTTAATTTTTAGCGTATTTCTTCTTATTTAAAAGCATTTAAACCAGTAATATCCAAGCCTGTAATTAACAAATGCACATCATGTGTTCCTTCGTAGGTAATTACACTTTCTAAATTCATTGCATGTCTCATAATCGAATATTCGCCCGATATTCCCATAGCACCTAAAATTTGTCGTGCCTCTCTAGCTATTTTTATTGCCATTTCCACATTATTTCTTTTCGCCATTGATATTTGCGCCGACGTTGCCCGATTTTCATTTTTCAACACCCCCAATCGCCATGTTAATAACTGCGCTTTGGTAATTTCGGTAATCATTTCGGCTAATTTTTTTTGCTGTAACTGAAACTGCCCAATCGGTTTACCAAATTGTGTACGCTCTTTTGCATATCGCAAGGCGGTATCATAACAATCCATCGCCGCTCCAATTGCACCCCAAGCAATTCCATAACGAGCAGAATCTAAACATAATAAAGGCGCTCCTAAACCCGATTTATTAGGCAATATATTTTCTTTTGGAATTTTTACATTATCAAAAATAAGCTCCCCAGTAATCGAAGCTCTTAACGACCATTTATGATGAGTTTCAGGAGTCGAAAAACCTTGCATACCTCTTTCAACAAGTAAACCATGAACCCGTCCTTGTTCATTTTTAGCCCAAACTACGGCAACATCACAAATTGGCGCATTCGAAATCCACATTTTTGCACCATTTAACAAATAATGATCTCCCATATCTTTAAACTTCGTTTCCATCCCACTAGGATTAGACCCGTGGTTTGGCTCGGTTAAACCAAAGCTTCCAATCCACTCACCCGACGCTAATTTTGGTAAATATTTTTGTCGCTGTGTTTCATTTCCATACTTATAAATAGGCAACATTACCAATGACGATTGCACCGAAGCAGTTGAGCGAATACCGCTATCGCCACGCTCCAATTCTTGCATTATTAATCCGTAGGAAATTTGGTCTAAACCAGCACCGCCATATTGCTCAGGAATATATGAGCCAAAAGCACCAACATCGGCCAATCCCTTTATCAATTCGCTAGGAAACTTAGCATCTTGCGCTGCATTTTCAATAATTGGCGACACCTTTTTTTTAACCCAATTACGAGCCGTTTCACGAATAAGTTTATGTTCATCAGTTAATAAATCATCGGTTTGATAATAATCAGGAGCTTGAAATAAATCAGGTTTCATACAGTTGTTTTAAGGTTTTTTTAAAGGATTTTTTTTTGGAGCTATTTCCCGCTTTCCGCACTCGCTCTTTTTTGAAAAAAATCAAAAAAGGAGCTCAAACAATTGCTACAATCGGGGCTAGGCATCACTATAAAGTTTTGAACTTTACAAAGTACTTTATAGCTATAAATATAAAAAAATTAAAAGCAAGAATTAAAAAATACGTAAAAAAGGTTTTTACAATAGATTTGTGCTGTTTTGTGTAGGTTTATGTATGTTTGTAGCACATGAAATTTACACTAGGACAACAAGAAAGATTAAAGAGCAAAAAGCTAATAGGCAAGCTCTATGAAGAAGGGAAATCAGTTAAAGTTTTTCCACTTCGAATGGTATATATACAAACCGAACACACTTCAAAATTCCCTGTTCAGGTAGGAGTCTCTGTTCCAAAAAGAAACTTTAAAAGTGCGGTAGACAGAAACCGCATAAAACGCTTACTACGCGAAACCTATCGAAAAGAAAAATACACCGTGTATGATGCTGTAAATAAGCCATATGTATTTATGATTTCTTATATTGCAAGAGACGAATGGACTTATGCCGATTTGGAAGTTAAAATGAAGAAATTATTAACACTATTTGTCGCTGAAACTCATAAAAATGAAGAATAAAAAAGCGCTTTTTTTTGGTTTACTTGTAATTATTGCTATTTTTTTTTCGTTTCAATCCCGATTTTTTGAAATTGCAAAACAAATAGAAATTTACAACAATTTATTCAAGGAATTAAACATCAATTATATTGATGAAATTAATCCTGGAGAATTGACTGATAAAGCCATTAAAAATACGCTTAAAAATTTAGATCCTTACACCCGTTTTTACAACGAGCAAGATGTTGAAGACGCTCGTATTGGTCGTGAAGGAGAATACGGAGGCATTGGTATTGCTGTTTATTACACTAAAAAAGGTATTCTTATATCGGAGGTTTATAAAGGTTTTCCTGCTGATAAATCAGGACTAAAAGCAGGCGATATTATTACAACTATCAACGGGCAAAATTTAACAGAAATAGCCAAAAGCCAATACGCACAAATGCTAAAAGGAACGCCTAACAAAGCACTTTCTTTAGGCGTTAACAGCAACGGAAACACCAAAAAAATCAGCTTAAAACTAGATAGAATTACAGTAAACCCCGTTCCGTTTTACCGAATGATTGATACTCAAACAGGCTATATTGTTTTAACAAAATTCACCAGTCAAAAAGCCACCGAACAAGTTGCCAAAGCCTTCAACGAGCTCAAGGAAAAAGGCATGAAAAACTTGGTTTTTGATTTGCGTAACAACCCTGGTGGTTCATTATTCGATGCTGTAAATATTACCAATTTATTTATCGATAAAGGTTTAAAAGTTGTCGATACTCGTGGAAAAACTAAAAAAAACACTAGAGTTTATAAAACAAAAAGAGAACCTTTAGACACTAAAATTCCTGTTGTTGTTTTAATAAACGACCGTTCGGCTTCGGCTTCTGAAATTGTATCGGGTGCTTTGCAAGACTATGACCGTGCCGTTATTATGGGTGAACGTTCTTTCGGAAAAGGCTTAGTGCAACGTTATTTTAAACTAAATTACGGCACACAAATGAAAGCCACTATTTCAAAATATTATACACCTAGCGGACGTTGTATTCAAGAATTAGATTATAGTAACAGAAATATTAAAACAGGCAAAGTTCCTAAATTTTCTGATGGAATTGTAAGTACATTCAAAACAAAAAACGGAAGAACAGTTTATGATGGCGGTGGCGTAACACCTGATGTAAAAATAGGGTTTTCTAAAAAATCAACAGAAACAAAAAAGCTATTAAAATCAAAAGCTATTTTTAATTTTGTTACCGATTTCACCCATAAAAACCCCAACCTAAACACAGATAACTTTCTTTTTAAAGCTAAGAATTTTAATGATTTTAAAAATTACTTACTTACAATCGATACTAGCTTTGTAACAACTCAAGAAAAATTATTTAAAAAAGCCTATCTTTCTGTAAAAAAGAACAATGCTATTGTATCGGAATATCAAAAAATAATCAACAAATTAAAGGCAGATAAAGTTGATCAAATTAGCCTAAACCAAGCTTTTTTAAGTGCCGAAATACAAAATCAAATTATAAAAAGATACGTTTATAAACAAGGACTATTTGCACATCAGCTTCAAAATGACAAAACCATAAGTAAAGCAGTACATCTATTAAAAAATCAAAAAAAGTATAACAAAATTTTAACAAGATAACATCTCTAACATATTTGTATCTTTGAACCCAAAAAAAATGTCAAAACCCAACCATAAAGAACGTAGTAGAGCGCAAGAATCAACCAACGCTATTGAAAAATTATACATTTCAATGCGTCATTTATTTAGTCGTGGTTTTTATAAACCCATGGGAATTTCAGGAGAAACATTGCGTAAATCATTACTGCAATTAAGACCCGAAATTTATGGTTCAATTGCCGAAGATAAAACCGAATTAAATGGTTTGGTTTACATTATTGAACGATTACCTGAAGGTATTGAAGAGTGTCAGTTTATCAATTTAACTGCCGATGAAGGATATCGAAATTCAAAATTTGAAACAATTATTCCTCCTAAAAGAAGAAGAAATTGTTACCGTATTGATAAAGATCAAATGAATATCGAAATTACACGTGGGCGTTCTGAAATTTACGATATTCTTACTCATATTACCTTTTTATTTATTGAATCTCACAAAATAAAAGACCGTGTTATTTCTGATAACGAAGATGGTTTTATTAGAGAATGGCTTCTTTTAGAAGATGTTGTTCTTTATAACAAAACGCTTTCAGACCAAGAAAAAGACGTAATTGTGGTACATCTTGGAAACATTCTAGGACGAACTTACGATGAGGTTTACGAAGCCTATAATACCTTTGCATCCGAAGAAAAACCAAACAGATTTTTCCATTTAATTTACTGGTTAGGTAAATTAGCTATTAACGAAACTGCAAACGAACAAAAACGTTCTGTAAAATTTAGTACCGCTCTAATTGAAGAAATTGGGCATCATTTTTATGGTGAAATTTGGGCAAATAGCATTAAAAAAACATTACTTGACAACAATTTATTAGAGCGTCCTATTCATATTATTAGTGCAAATATGCACAGTGTTATGAATAGCATTTATGCTAAAAGTGCCTTGCCTCAAGAATTTAAAAAACACAAAGGTTTTGAAATTTTTGAAGTATTGAGTAATTCTAACAGTGAGTCTTTACAAAAAACTGTTAAAAACTATGCGTCTAAAAATGGATTAATTTATTTAAAAGATACTTCAGGAACAAATATCAATGTTCAAATTATTGATACTGAAAAAATAGATATTAAAACAACTTCTTTTAAGAAAGTAAATTCTGCCGAGCAAAAACCTGTTATTATTGTAATGGATTATGCTTTTGGTGAACAAGCTTTTGAAACAATGGATGAATTACTAAAACCTTATAAAACCGCTGAAAAAACAGTTCATTTAAATGTTGATTCGGTTTCTATTATGGGGAAAGCAGGAATTTTAGAAGGAGGAAAAGGTGATATTATGATTCCTTCGGCACATATTTTTGAAGGTACTGCCGATAATTATCCTTTTGAAAATGAATTAACTAAAGAAGATTTAGAAGGCTTTGGCGTAAATGTTTTTGAAGGAACGATGGTTAGTGTACTAGGAACCTCTTTACAAAATAAAGATTTACTTGAATTTTTCCATGATTCTACCTGGAATGTAATTGGTTTAGAAATGGAAGGCGCACATTATCAGAAAGCCATTCAATCGGCCTCTAAAATTAGAGGAAATATCCGTGAAGATGTAAAAGTTCGATATGCTTATTACGCATCTGACAACCCACTAGAAACAGGAGCAACTCTTGCCTCTGGAGGTTTAGGAATGAGTGGCGTTACACCAACTTATGCCATTACACAAAAAATACTAGAACAGATATTTTAATAATTATTTCAACAAAAAAGGCTATTTTTTTAAATAGCCTTTTTTGTTATTTTATATTTGCATTGATAACACAACAACACAACATACCATGAATATCTTAATTTTAGGATCAGGAGGAAGAGAGCATTCCTTTGCAAAAAAGCTTTCAGAAAGTACCAAAACAAAAAAGCTTTTTGTAGCTCCTGGTAACGCAGGTACAAGCGCTGTAGCTACAAATATTGCTATCAACCCAACCAATTTTAATCAAGTAAAAGAAGTAGTTTTACAACACCAAATTAATATGGTTGTTGTAGGGCCTGAAGCGCCTTTAGTAGCAGGTATTCACGATTTCTTTTTAGCTGATCAGCAATTAAAAGACATTGCTATAATTGGTCCTAAAAAAGATGGTGCTTTACTAGAAGGAAGTAAAGATTTTTCGAAACAATTTATGATTAAGCACAATATTCCTACCGCAAGGTATGAATCATTTACTGCCCAAACACTAGCAAAAGGACAAGCTTTTTTAGAAACCTTAGCGCCTCCGTATGTTTTAAAAGCTGATGGATTAGCCGGTGGTAAAGGTGTTTTAATTTTAAATGATTTAGCAGAGGCAAAATCAGAATTAAAAGAAATGCTTTCAAACGAAAAATTCGGAGAAGCTTCGGCAACTGTTGTTATTGAAGAGTTTTTAAAAGGAATTGAACTATCGGTATTTGTTTTAACCGATGGAAAAAATTATAAAATTTTACCTTCAGCAAAAGATTACAAACGTATTGGCGAAGGCGATGTTGGTTTAAATACTGGTGGAATGGGTGCTATTTCTCCTGTTCCTTTTGCTACGGATGATTTCCTTGAAAAAGTAGAAGATTTAGTAGTAAAACCAACGATTGATGGTTTACAAAAAGATGGAATTGATTACCGTGGTTTTATTTTTATCGGACTAATGAACGATAACGGAAACCCATCTGTTGTTGAATATAATGTTCGTATGGGCGATCCTGAAACAGAGGTTGTTTTACCAAGAATTGAATCTGATTTAGTTGATTTATTCGAAGGTGTGGCAAACAGAACTTTGGATGAAAAATCATACCAAGTTACCTCTCAAACAGCAACAACAGTAATGTTAGTTGCTGGCGGATATCCTGAAGCCTACGAAAAAGGAAAAGAAATTACAGGTTTTGAATTGGCAACAGATTCTACTGTTTTTCATGCAGGAACAACCGATAAAAATGGTAAAGTAGTTTCAAACGGAGGAAGAGTTATGGCGGTTACTTCTTTTGGAAATTCTATTCAAGAAGCCCTTGATAAATCATATAAAAGCATTGACAAAATTTCTTTTGAAGGAATGAATTACAGAAAAGATATTGGTTTTGATTTAATATAAATAATCGAAATTATTATAAACTAAAAAAGGAGTTGATTTAATCAGCTCCTTTTTTTTTGTACTTGTTTATTACAGTCTATTATAACTTTTTAATTGGCTTTTTCAAGGGTAAACGAAAATTCTGAACCCTTACCATACTCACTTTTTAGCAAAATAGTTTCATCATGAGCTTCAATAATATGCTTTACAATAGAAAGCCCCAAACCTGAACCTCCTTGCTCGCGTGAACGGCTTTGATCTACTCTGTAAAAACGCTCGAATAAACGAGAAAGATGGTCTTCTTTTATTCCTTCGCCGTTATCAATTATTTTAATGATAAATTTATTTGGGTTATAACTTTCAATACTTGCCGTAGTAACACCGCCTACTTTACCATATTTAATCGAATTTACAACCAAGTTAATTAACACCTGTTCAATACGTTCAACATCACCCCTAACAAAACGAGGAAATTCATAAATAGTATCAAATAATAAGGTAATGTTTCGTTTTTTGGCTTTCATTTCAAACAAATCAAAAACATTTTGAATAAGCTCTATAATATTAAAAGTTTGAATGTCCATTTTCATACCCTCGGTTTCCAATTTAGCAAGCATATCTAAATCTTTAATAATCGAGGTCAATCTTTCTACACCTTTATTGGCTCTTCCTAAATATTTAGTACGAATTTCTTCATCTTCGGCAGCGCCTTCAATTAGAGTTAAAATATAGCCTTGTATAGTAAAAAGTGGCGTTTTTAATTCGTGAGCTACATTTCCTAAAAAATCTCTTCTAAAAGAATCTCTTTGTGTTAAAACAACAATTTCTTTACTTCTATCTTCTACATAAGTTTGCAAACTTTTGGTTAACGCTTCTACATCGGTGGTTACCTCTTTTCGTTCTAAATCGTTTACATCTAAAATAGAAATATCTTCATATAACTTTTTTACACGTTGATAAATGAAATGTTCGGCTCTATATTGAATGATAAAAAAAGAAACCATAAACATTAAAACCCCAAAGATAAAAACAGCCCAAACACCTAATGAATCTATTAAAACAAAATAAGAAACTAAAGCAATAACCAATGAAATTGTTGTAGAATAAAACGCTGACCAAAGCGCATAACGGTATGTTTTTTTAATTTTTTTCATGATAAAAAAATAGATTGCCTTTCAGCAATCTATATAGTTATTAAGTTTTATTTTTATTTATTTATCTTCTTCTAAAACAAATTTATACCCAACACCTTTTACAGTTTTGAAAAAATCATCTCCTATTTTTTCTCGAAGCTTACGAATATGAACATCAATAGTTCTTCCTCCTACAACTACTTCATTTCCCCAAACACTATCTAAAATTACCTCTCTTTTAAATACCTTTCCTGGTTTTGATGTTAATAATGATAACAATTCAAATTCTTTTCTTGGTAAAGCTATTTTTTTATCGCCTTTTAATACAACATATTCATCTCTGTTGATAATAATATCACCTAGTGTTGTTGTTGTATCGGTTTTATCTTCGGTTTTTAAGCGTCTTAATAACGACTTTATTTTACTTACTAAAACTTTTGGCTTTACAGGTTTTGTAATATAGTCATCGGCACCAGCATCAAAACCAGCCATTTGCGAATAGTCTTCACCTCTAGCGGTTAAAAAAGAAATAATTACGTTTTCTAACGATTTAATATTTCTGATTTTTTCACAGGCTTCAATACCGTCCATTTGAGGCATCATAATATCTAATAATATTAAATGCGGAGTTACTTTTTTTGCTAATTTTACTGCTTCCGCACCGTTGTTGGCTGTAAAAACCTGATAGCCTTCTGATTTTAAGTTATATCCTACTATTTCTAAGATATCTGGTTCATCATCAACTAGTAAAATTTTAACATCATTCGTGTTCATAGGTCATTTTATATTATGTTATCCAAAAGTAACGATAAAATTATAAATCATCCCTCTTGTTCTTTAACTTAACGTTCATTTAATTATTCATAAACATTTGCTTAAATGTTATTCATTGTCTTAATTACACTATTTTTATTTACTTAGCTGTTTTTTGTATCTTTATCAAACTCGTTTTAACCAAAAATAACGCTCGCTTTTAATCGAAAAAAATGTTACATAAAATAGCCTTACAAAACATCTTATTTTTAGATATTGAAACTGTTCCTGAAACTGAATTTTTTTCTGATTTATCCGAAGAAAAACAAGAACTTTACGCTTTAAAAACCGATTATAAACGAAAAGATGATGGTATTGATGCCAAAGATTTTTATCACAAAGCAGGAATTTGGGCTGAATTTGGTAAAATAATTTGTATTTCCGTAGGGTATTTAACCAATAAAACTTCCGAAAACCAGCTTAGAATCACCTCTTTTTCTGGGGATGATGAAGCTCGTATTTTAACTGATTTTAAAAATTTATTAGACACGCATTTTAGCCAAGATAAATATCTATTATGTGCTCATAATGGAAAAGAGTTTGACTTTCCGTACATTGCTCGTCGCATGATTATAAACCGAATTGACTTGCCTAAAAAACTAAATTTATTTGGAAAAAAGCCATGGGAAATACCACATTTAGACACCTTAGAATTATGGAAATTTGGCGATTATAAACATTATACTTCCTTAAAATTATTAACTGCTATTTTAGATATTCCTTCGCCAAAGCAAGATATTGACGGCAGTGAAGTAGCCCAAGTGTATTATCAAGAAAAAAATATGCCTCGCATTGTTGAATATTGTGAACGTGATACTGTTGCAGTAGCTCAACTTATTTTGCGTTTTTTAAATAAACCTTTACTTGAAAAATCGGATATTATAAAAGTGTAAAGTATCTAATAAATTAACTAAAAACCACGTTTAAAATATTTTTAAACGTGGTTTTTTACTGTTTCTAAACAACTATTCTTTTAAAATTATTCCCCTTCCATTTTCATTGAAAGCTCAAACCAACGTTCTTCTTTAGTTTCTAGAGTCTCTATAATTTCTTGAAGTTCTTTTGATTTATCGTTAATTTCATCTGTAGAAAATTCTACGTTCATAAACTTTGTTTCAATAACTTGTTTCTTTTTCTGAAGTTTTTCAATATCTTTTTCTAACAACCCCCATTCTCGTTTTTCATCAAAACTTAATACTGCTTTTTTAGTTGTTTTAGCGGAAGTTGCAACTACTTTTTTCACATCATTTTTTACCTCTCTAGCTTCTTTTACTTTAGAATCTTCATAAGCTCTAAAATCAGAATAATTACCAGGGAAATTATCAATAACTCCTTCGCCTCTAAATACAAATAAGTTATCTACAATTTTATCCATAAAGTAACGGTCGTGAGAAACTACCATTAAATTACCTGGATAATCTAACAAGAAATTTTCTAATACATTTAAGGTAACAACATCTAAATCGTTGGTAGGTTCATCTAAAATTAAAAAGTTTGGGTTCTGAATTAAAATTGCACATAAATACAATCGCTTTTGTTCTCCACCACTCAATTTTTCTACAAAATCGTGTTGTTTTTTTCTATCAAAAAGAAAGCGTTCTAATAATTGACCTGCAGATATTTTACGTCCTTTTGATAACGGAATATATTCTCCAAATTCTTTAACAACGTCAATTACTTTTTGCCCTGGTTTTATAACAATTCCGTTTTGGGTATAATATCCAAATTTAACGGTTTCACCAATAGTCACTTTTCCACCATCTAATTCAATTCCGCCAGTAAGCATATTTAAAAAAGATGATTTTCCTGTACCATTTTTACCGATAATTCCGATGCGTTCACCACGTTTAAAAACATAATCGAAACCGTTTAAAATTACTTTATCATCAAAGGATTTGTGCATTTTATGAAGCTCTAAAATTTTACTTCCTAAGCGTTCCATATTAATTTCTAACTGAACTTCGTGTTCGTTACGTCGTTTGTGTGCTTTTTCTTTGATTTCATAAAAATCATCGGTACGAGATTTCGATTTTGTAGTACGTGCCTTTGGTTGACGACGCATCCAATCTAATTCTTTTTTGAATAAACTTTTTGCCTTCCCTAAATTAGTTGCTTCAAGGGCTAAACGTTCTTCTTTATTTTGTAAATAATACGAGTAATTTCCTTTGTATTTATATAATTTTCCGTTATCTAATTCGATAATTTCATTACACACACGTTCTAAAAAATAACGGTCGTGTGTAACCATAAATAAGGTAATTTTTTCTTTGGCGAAAAAAGCTTCTAACCATTCAATCATTTCTAAATCTAAATGATTTGTTGGCTCATCTAAAATTAATAAATCGGGTTTTTTGATTAGTACGATTGCCAATGCCAAACGCTTTTTTTGCCCTCCAGATAACTTTCCTACTTTTAATTGTAAGTTATCTAATTTTAATTTTGATAAAATTTGTGTGTATTGCGTTTCAAAATCCCACGCATTGTGCTGCTCCATTAATTCAAAAGCTTCTTGAAAAGCATCTACATTGTCAGGATTTTGTACCGCTTTTTCATATTGTTTAATTACTGATAAAACTTTATTATCGGTTGAAAAAATAGTTTCTTCAATAGTAAAATCAGGGTTTAAATTATCGGCTTGAGATAAATAAGCAATGTCAATATCTTTTCGGCTAACAACTTGTCCAGTATCAGCGGTGTCAACTCCTGCTACAATATTTAAAATAGACGTTTTACCGCTACCATTTTTAGCAACAAAAGCTATTTTTTGATCTTTATTAATTCCGAAAGAAATGTCTTCAAATAACACTTTTTCTCCATATGCTTTTGCAATGCCTTCAACTGATAGGTAATTCATATTGTATATTTTAATGCAAAGAAACAAAAAACCCGAGCAAATGCTCGGGTTTTATTTATTTAATAAGAAAGGCTTCTTATTTTTTCAATAATTTTGTTGTTAGTACTTTTTGCCCATCATAAACTTCTAAAATATACATTCCTGAACTAAGGTTTGTAACATTTAATTTAGCAGTATTTAAACGACCTTTTTGCACAATACTTCCTGTTATATTTATAATTTTATAGCTAGTATTTTTTGCTTTTGAAGCTAAATTTACATTTACAAAATTTACTGATGGATTTGGATATATCGATAAGTTTGATGCTTCTTGAGTTTTAATATTTTCTCCTGAAACACTCATTGTTGCTACTGTATTTATAACTGATGTAGCAATTATATTAACGGTATAATCTTCTACTTCTCCATCTCTAAAAGTTCCACATGAAGTTGATGCTGAATTATATTTCATTGAAACACGCATTCTTGTTTTTCCTAATTTAGCATTTTCAGGAATTACAATATTTGCAACTCTGTTTGTTGCACTAGATGAATTTCCCGTTGTAACTTGTTCGCCTGCATCTGAAAAATCACCATCTTTATTGTAATCAATCCAAACAGTAAAATATTCGTTGTATGTACTAGTTGCAAAACCTGCACTTAATACTAATTGATTTGTAGTTCCTTGTACAACTGTTGCTACTTTTGATGTAAAATCGCCATATCCACTATTTGCACCTGTTGTATTAGTCATACCTCCAAATGCAACATAATCAATCCATTCATAACTAACTTTTGTTCCTTTTGATTCACAATAAGAAACTGGAATAGCCAATGTAGTTACATTTAAGATAGCACTTGATACCGATATATTTGCTTCTTCATCTGTTGCTTTTACTGAAAAAGCATAGTTTGTTTCTGAAGTTAAACCTGTAATAGTTGCTGTTGTTGTATTAGTAGAAGCAACTTTTGTTGCTCCTTGATATACATCATAACCTGTTACCGCTACATTATCTGTAGCTGCTGTCCAATTTAAAATTAAGCTTGTCTGTGTTATATTTGATGCTAATAAATTACTTGGTGCTGTTGGAGCAGTAGTATCTGATTGAGATGATTCTATTACAACTGTATAATCTTCAACTTCTCCATATTGAATATTTGTTTCACAAGCTGTTGGCGTTGCATTGTATTTTAACACAACACGCATTCTTGTAGCTCCGTTTAAAGCTGATTCTGGTATAGTAAAAGTTCCGTTAATAGGTGTTGTTTTAGATTTTGCTTTTGTAAAAACAGTTTCTCCTGCATCATCAAAATCTCCATCTTTATTATAATCTATCCAAACACCATATCCTTCAGTATATACTGTTCCATTCCATTTAGGAGTAATAGTAATTGTATTTGATTCACCTTTAATTAAACTAGTCGAAATTGATGTATAATCAGAATATCCATTTCCACCAGTAGAACTATTATTAATTGTTCCTAAAACAACTTTCTGAATATACTCATCACTAGCATTATTTGCTTTTGATACACAGTAATTTAATGGGATTTCTCCTGTTGTTGTAATTAATTTACTTGTGATTGTACCACTTTCTCCCGACACACAATTTGCGGCTACACTACAGTTGTAAATTGTACCTGAAACTAACCCTGTAATTACTTTTGAAGTATCAGTTATTACACTTGTTATTTCATTTATTGTCACTGTATAAGATACTGCTTCTGAAACAGCAGACCATGTTACAGTAAATCCATTATCATTAATATTAGTGGCATTAAGATTAGATGGAGCTACTAAGTCACAATCTTCAACATAAGCTTGCCCTACTCCTACTGCATGCCATGCGTTTGTTACCGATTGTACTTCGATACTATTTGCACCGTATAAATCTTCGGCAGCTGTTATAGAGCCTACTCTTGCATCTTCAAATGTTGAATTTGCTGATAAATAATTTGCTTCTAAACGATATGTTATTTTGGCTGATTTTTCCATACCAATAGCATCTACATTAAACACATTATTTATATCATTTGTTCCTGAACCACCTACTGTTAGTAAGTAAAACCAATAGTTTAAGACTCCTGAATTTGTATGTACTCCACAATAATCATTCGATCTTGTTGGTGTACCACAGTTAGGTTCTTTCCAATTTACTCCACCATAAGTATCAGGTTGATTTCTTTCATTAGGATTACTCATAGAACGCAGAGCTGAAGAGCCGTTACGTCTATCTATTTCATCTCCAATTAACCAAATTGAAGCATCAGGTGCTAAATCATTTCCGTTTCCTTTTGCAAAGTGTTCTACAGCTGCTCCCCAAATATCAGAAAAACCTTCATTCATTGCTCCTGACTCTCTTTGATACGCTAAATTTGCTGTGTTAGAGCAAACAGCATGCCCTATTTCATGTGCTGCAACATCTATTGAAGTTAAGGCATCAAAATAACCATTTCCTTCATTTCCATTTGATGAGCCATCTCCATAAGTCATTACTGATCCATTCCAAAAAGCATTATCATAACCAGTACCTCCAGCTACATTATCATAATGTACGTAACTATTAATTGCAGCTCCTGAGCCATTATAACTATTTCGGCTATGTTTATTTTGAAAATAATCATAAGTCATTTCAGCACCCCAGTGTGCATCTAAAGCAGCATTATCTTTTGCTGAATTATTAAATTCGGCTGCAGTCCAATTATTATCTGAATCTGTAAAATCTGTTGTAGAATAACTAGGTTGCGCTCCACTATTATAAGTATTAATACCTCCACCTCTAGTGTTATCTCTTAAAACATAACTATTACCAACCAACCTTGTAATTATCGATTTTGTACCGCTATATCTAGTATCTGCATTACCAGTTGCTAATGTTGCTGTCAATTTTTCAGCCAAAGCATTAACAGCACCTAAATTTTTTGAAGAATGTGCATGTTCGCCTAAATGTTTAATTGTAGCATTAAAAAATAATGCTTCACCTGTATGTGCATCTATATATAAATCACCTCTACTTAAAGGTTTTGTTGTATAGATATCAAATTTATAAGCTAATCTTGCTGATTTTGTTCCTATAACTTCTCTTGGAAGAATTAATAATTCTCCTGTTGGTTTTTTATAATTTCCTAAATTTTTTGCTTCTTTTGGTTGTTCCCAAAGATATTTTTGAGCTCCAGTATGAGCAATTGCTTTTTTAAAAGCAGCTTCTTTAGATAATTTTGGTCTAATATTTACTTTTCCTACATCATATAACTCACCATCCATAGTTCTTAATGTACTATTTTTCGCATGTGCTGTGTAAGTTCCGAATTCAACTTTTACGCCTTTAAATTTTTGTTGAAATTTTTCATGAATAAACCCTAAATTATCAACTTCTGATTTAATTTTTTGTAAGTTATCATTAGATGTTAATTTTAATTTTGACCTAATTAAATCGGGTGCCTTTTGTAAAGGCATTTTTGAAGATTTTTCGAGTTTAATTTGTTTTAATTCTCTACTTTCTTGAGCTGTCATAGATGTTAATCCTGCCAATAAAAAGGAAGATAAAAACATCGTTTTTAAATAATTTTGATTCATTTTTTTGAAGAGTTTAAATGAGTTATTTTAAGTAATATTTCTACCAAAAATGATAAAATAACACTACCTACATAACAAATGTATCTAAAAAATAATAAATTATTAATAAAAAAGACTTAATTAAATGAATTTAATAAAAAAAAACAAAAAACCCCTTTAAAACAATTAAATTATTGTATTTAAAGGGGTTATAGAAAAACTTATAGATTTCTTATTTTTTTAATAATTTTGTTGTTAGTACTTTTTGCCCATCATAAACTTCTAAAATATACATTCCTGAACTAAGGTTTGTAACATTTAATTTAGTATTATTTAAACGACCTTTTTGCACAATACTTCCTGTTATATTTATAATTTTATAGCTAATGTTTTTTGCTTTTGAAGCTAAATTGACATGTATGTAATTTACTGCAGGGTTTGGATATACTTGCAATGCTGTACTTGGTTCATTTACTAATCTATTACCACTTAGTAAAGCTTCTTTTGTAGTTGTAGCAGTTATATTTACTGTATAATCTTCAACTTCACCATCTTTAAATGTTTCACAAGCAGTTTGACTCGAATTATACTTCATTGAAACACGCATTCTTGTTTGCCCTAAAAGTGCTGAAGCAGGAACTTCAAATGTAGATGTTAAATATTTATCACTTGATGATGAACCTTTTACTACTTTTTCTGAAGTATCAAATATTCCGTTTTGATTAAAGTCTATCCAGACAGCCCAATGTTCTGTATATGCCGTATTTTTAAAACCTGCACTTAGAGTTATTTCGTTTGAACTTCCTTGTCCTAAAGTAGCTATTTTTGAAGTAAAATCAGCATACCCTCCATTACTAGCAGATGTATTTACCATTCCTCCTAAAGAAACAGCATCAATCCATTCATAAGATGAATTAGTTCCTTTTGATTCACAATAAACAAGTTGATTTGCTAGCGTTGTTACACTTATTACATTGCTTGCTTCTGATTCATTTGCTACTGCATCAATTGCTTTTACTGAAAAAGTATAGCTTGTTGCTGGACTTAAACCAGTAATATCAGTGCTTGTATTTGTAGTTGTTCCTAATTTAGTAGCTCCTTGATATACATTATATCCTGTTACTGCTACGTTATCTGTAGCTGCTGACCAATTTAAAGTTACACTTGTTTTATCAACATTTGACACCGCTAAATTTGCTGGTACTGTTGGAGCTGTTGTATCGGCGTTATCTTCTCCAATAACAACGGTATAATCTTCTACTTCTCCGTATTCAATACTTGTTTCACATGCTTTTGGTGTCTTATTATATTTTAAAATAACACGCATTCTTGTAGCGCCATTTATTGCTGATAAAGGTACTGTAAAAGTTCCTGTTACTGTTGTTTCTTTTGATGGTGCTTTTGTAAAAACATTTTCTCCTGCATCGTCAAAATCTCCATCTTTATTATAATCTATCCAAACACCATATCCTTCCTTATAAACTGTACCTGACCATTTTGGTGTAATAGTAATTATATTTGATTCACCTTTTGTTAAATCAGTTGAAATTGAAGTATAATCAGTATAACCAGTATCAAGTGTTGAAGTATTATTAATTGCTCCTAACGTTACTTTTTGAATAGATTCATCAGTTGTGTTTTTTCCTTTTGATACACAATAAGAAACAGGAACAACCACTACTTCTCCAAATTTATCAGAGGTAGCCAAAGCATGTCTAGAACCACCTACACCTAAAACAGTACGCATTCTATCTTTTTGCCCTGAAGTAAATAAATTCATACAAGAATCATCTGAATAATCCATATAATTTTCAACCATATCTAATGATCCACAAGAAGTATGTGCCGATTTACAGCCATAATTTGCAGCATCAGATTCTGGAGTATCCGATACAAAATCGTCAGATCCACAAGGACCATCACCCCAAATATGACGTAAATTTAAAAAGTGTCCTACCTCGTGCGTTGTTGTTCTACCGCCATCAAAAGGTGCTTTTGCAGTACCTATTGTTCCAAAATATTCATCTGCCATTACAACTCCATCCGTAGCTGCTGATCCTCCAGGAAATTGTGCGTATCCTAAAATAGTTCCTCCTGTTGGTCTTGTTATATTGTCAACAATCCACATATTTAAATATTCAGATGTATCCCATGGATTAACCCCTCCTTCAGATAATTTTTTCATAGCGTTATTACCCGTTAACCAAGTAGATTTACTTACCTGTGTTCTAGTAATACCTGTGGTTGCGTTTCCATTAGGGTCTATAGTGGCTAATTTAAATTCAATTTGAGAATCAGCAGCCTGTGCCCATTTATTTGTTCTATCAGCATTTGTTCTTCTAAAATCGGCATTTAAAACAGCTAATTGCGATTCAATTTGTGCCGTACTAATATTATTGGTTGCATTGGTATATAATATATGTACAACTACTGGAAGTGTTATAATTTCACCAACCTGTTTACTTTGCTGATTTTGCATGCGTTTTAAGCTTTTTTGGGTAAATTGCTCAATAGTCGTCATGCGTTTTTTAAGAGTCGGATCCTTAATTTGTCGCTCGGCTAAATCGTCCATTGCGTAACAGGTTCTTTTTTGCTGTGCAAAAGTTGCGCCAGTAAAAATTAAGCACAAAAGCGCTAAAGTAATTTTTTTAGTCATTTTGAAGAGTTTTAAAAAATTAATTATGAATTAAAAAAGTAACTATTTAATGTATTATATTTTTAATAAAAAAAGAATAAAAAGCTACTGTTTAAGTAGCAAATATATAAAAAAATAGACTATACCATGATTTTAATTCAAAAAAAGCAATAATTTATTAAATAAAACACATAAAAAACACTTTAAATATATAGAAATAATGGGTTCTTCATTTACAAGGTTACATTAAATAATTTCAATTATGACTGCTTTTAAAAAAGAAATTGAAAAATATTAATCGTATTTTTATTAAAATTTTACAAAATGCTACAGGTAAAAAATTTAGAAATAAGTTTTAAAAATACTCCTCCCGTTATTCAAAATATTTCTTTTGATGTAAAACAAACCCAAATACTAGGTATAGTAGGCGAAAGTGGTAGCGGAAAATCAATAACATCTTTAGCTATTTTGGGCTTATTACCCAAATACGCTACAATAACAGGCAAAATTTTATTTAAAGAACAAAATATTTTAAATTATAATAATAGTGATTTTCAAAAAATTAGAGGTAGTCAAATAGCCATGATTTTTCAAGAACCTATGAGCTCTTTAAACCCAACATTAACCTGTGGTTTTCAAGTTACTGAGGTGTTAGAATTACATACTAACTTATCTAAAAAAGAAATAAAAAAAGCCGTAATTTCACTTTTTAAAAAGGTTAAATTACCAAGAGCAAGTGCTATTTTTAATGCCTATCCGCATCAAATTAGCGGCGGACAAAAACAACGTGTCATGATTGCGATGGCAATTGCCTGTAAACCCAAAATTTTAATTGCTGATGAGCCTACAACAGCTTTAGATGTTACGGTTCAGAAAGAAATAATTGCACTTTTAAAAGAACTACAACAGGAATATAAAATGGGCATTATTTTTATTTCTCATGATTTAGGGCTGGTATCAGAAATTGCAGATACCGTAGTGGTTATGCACAAAGGAAAAGTAGTCGAACAAGGCACAGCAAATGCACTTTTTTTACATCCGAAGGAAAATTATACAAAAGCCTTAATAAATTCAAAACCAACCCTAAAAAAACGCTTTAAAATATTACCAACTGTTATTGATTTTATCAAAAATACCGTAAAAACCGAATTATATACTGATGAAGAACGCAAGAATTTTCATCAGAAAATATACAAACAAACACCACTTTTAGAAATTAAAAATTTACACAAAGAATATGTATCAAAAGTGGGTTGGTTTTCAAAAACAACTGTTGTAAAGGCAGTAAATGATGTTTCTTTTAACATTTACCAAGGCGAAACTGTTGGGTTGGTTGGCGAAAGTGGTTGTGGAAAAACAACACTTGGCAGTACTATTTTACAGTTAGAAAAAGCAACTTCAGGGCAAATAATTTATAAAGGAGAAGATATTACAAGGCTTTCTAAAAAATCCTTAAAAAAACTGCGAAAAGATATTCAAATTATATTTCAAGATCCTTTTTCATCGTTAAACCCACGAATTACCGTAGGAAATGCAATTGTCGAACCAATGAAAGTACATAATATTTTAAATTCCTTTAAAGAACGTAAAGAATATGTACTCAATTTATTAAAAAAAGTAGGCTTAGAAAAAGCTCATTTTTATAGGTATCCACATGAATTTTCTGGCGGACAGCGACAACGAATCGGAATTGCCAGAACAATCGCTTTACAACCAAAATTAATTATTTGTGATGAATCAGTTTCTGCCTTAGATGTCTCGGTACAAGCACAAGTTTTAAACTTATTAAACGAATTAAAAGCTGAATTTAATTTTACATACCTATTTATTTCTCATGATTTATCGGTGGTAAAATATATGTCAGATCAGTTAATTGTTATGAACAAAGGAAAAATAGAAGAAATTGCAGATGCCGATGAAATTTACAACAATCCAAAAACAAGCTATACAAAAACATTAATTACAGCAATACCAAAAGCTTTGTAACTTTTTTCAAACCTATATTAATGGTATATTGCAGCGTTAAAAAAACAAAAAAATATGAAAATTATAGTTCCAATGGCAGGAATCGGGTCACGTTTAAGACCTCATAGTTTAACAACTCCAAAACCATTAACCGTTATTGCAGGTAAACCAATTGTACAACGTTTAGTAGAAGATATTACAGCAGTTGTAAACCAACCAATTGATGAAATTGCCTTTATTATTGGAAGTACTGCAAAGGGTTTTCCTTCGGATACTAAAGATAAATTAATAGCCATTGCCCAAAGCTTAGGCGCTAAAGGTTCTGTATTTGTTCAAGAAGAAGCCTTAGGAACTGCACACGCTATTTATTGTGCTAAAGAAGCCTTAAACGGTTCATGTGTGGTAGCTTTTGCTGATACTTTATTTAAAGCAGATTTTACTTTAGATGCCAATGCTGATGGTGCTATTTGGGTAAAACAAGTAGAAGACCCAAGCGCTTTTGGTGTGGTAAAATTAAACGATGGTTTTATTACCGATTTTGTTGAAAAACCAAAAGAATTTGTTTCTGATTTAGCAATTATAGGAATTTATTATTTTAAAGATGGTGATAAACTTCGTGAAGAAATTAAACATTTAATTGATAATGATATCAGACCTACTGGTGAATTTCAATTAACAGAAGTTTTAGAATCTTTAAAACAACAAGGAGCTAAATTTATCCCTGGAAAAGTAACAACTTGGATGGACTGCGGTAGAAAAGACCCAACGGTTGACACCAACAAACAAGTGTTAGGTTTTGAACAAGCCGATGGTAATAATTTAGTTTCTGATGATGTTATTTTAGAAAATTCAGAAATTATTCAGCCTTGTTATGTAGGTAAAAATGTAATTTTAAAAAACACAAAAATAGGACCTTATGTTTCTATTGGTGAAAATAGTATTGTTGAAAATTCAACCATTACAAATTCATTAATTCAAACAAATGTTCGCATTCAAAATGCAAAATTAGACAATGCAATGATTGGTAATCATGCCAAATATAATGCTAATTATACATCAGTAAGTATAGGTGATTATACAGATCTTACATAAAAAAAGTAAGCCAAAAAAAGGAAAGACAATAGTGCAACATGTGCTATTGCCTTTTTTCTTGTTGCTATTTTCTTTCATTTTAAATGCTCAAAATAATGTTGATCCTATAATAAATATAAGTGAAAAAGATAATATTCAATTTCAAAATGTTTTTTTTAAATCACTTTCTCAAAAAGCACTTTTTAATCATAAAAAAGCCATTGAGTATTTAGAAAAATGCAATAAATTACTACCTAATAATGAAGCAGTGTTTTTTGAACTTTCTAAAAACAACCTAAAGTTAGGTAGATACATTGAGGCTTTAGAATACATTGAATTAGGCCTACATATAGCACCCGGTAACTTATGGATGCTAACACATAAAGTGACTATTTTTAAAAAAATGGCTGATTTTGAAAATGCCATTGATATACAGGAAAAAATTGCAAAAACACATCCGAATAAAAAACAAGAATTAGTATATCTGCATTTAAAAAATAGCGATATTTTGGGTGCAAAAAGAGTTTTATTAGAGTTAAAAGAGGCTAAATTATTAAACTCAAGGTTACAGAAAATTTTAAAAAGGCTCGAAGAAAATCAAAAAAATGATAAAACAACAATTAAAAAACAACCTGAAAAATTAGCAAACACTACTATCAGAGCTATTTTTGAAAAAGAAAAATCATTTAAAAACTTACGACCTTTATTACTGAAATTAGCAACAAATAAACACATCGATTTATTAAAATACAGTACTCAGGGTGTAGCCTTATTTCCTGCACAGCCTTTTGTTTATTTAATGAATGGAAAGGCGTTAAATAACAATAAAAAACATAAAAAAGCATTACATAGTTTGCAAAATGGCATTGATTTTGTAATTGATAATCCTCAAATTAAAGCAAAATTATATTTAGAAATGGCAAGGGCTTATAAAAGTTTGAAGCAATTAAAAAAAGCCGCTGATTTTAAAAATAAAGCAATTAAAATTTTAAAATAATTTTTCTTCCGAATTATAACACTTATGAAATACCTTGTAGCACTTAGTTTCTTATTTTTAAGTTTTACAGCTTGTAAATCAAGTAAAAATTTAACAAATAACTCAACAACAATTAAAGAAATATCCGCAAGAAAAGTAGCTAAAAAACATATTGCAGCTAATTTTAATGAAAAAACAATTGATGCTCGCCTAAAAGTAAACTACAGCACAACAAAAGAAAAAGTAGGACTTTCTGTTCGAATGAAAATAGAAAAAGGGAATGTTATATGGCTAAAAGGTATTAAATTTATCACTGTTTTTAAAGCTAAAATTACCCCTACAAGAGTCCAATTTTATTCGCCATTTTATAAAAATTATTTTGATGGAGATTTTAAAATGCTTGAAAAATTATTAGGAACAGCTATTAATTTTGAACAATTGCAAAATATGTTATTAGGGCAGTCGTTATTAAACGTAAAAGATAAAAGGCAAAAAATTGTGATTGCTAATAAAGCGTATCAACTTTCGCCTAAAAAACAATCAAAATTATTTGATATATTCTTTTTTATAAACCCAGTACATTATAAACTAAACAAACAATCGATTGTAAATACTGCCCAAAAACAACGTTTAGATATTAAATATCCTGCTTATTCAACAAATAATGGTGTTTTATTTCCTAAAAAAATAATCATAAATGCTAAACAAAACCAAGCGCTTACTGCAATTGATATTACTACACGTTCGGTAAATTTTAACACCAAACTAAATATTAATTTTAGCATGCCAAAAGGCTATAAAGAAATTAAATTATAATGAAAAAAACTGTTTTATATCTTTCCTCTTTATGCTTCGTTTTATGGAGTTTTTCTTCGTTTAGCCAAGAAAGGAAAACACTTGAAAGAAAGCACAAGAAGTTAAAAAATGAAATTAAACAGATTAATCATTTATTATTTGAAACCAAAAAAGAAAAAGGAAATGCTTTAGATGATTTAAAAGATTTAACACAAAAAATTGATACTAGAGCTCAATTAATTAAAGTAATTGAATTAGAATCTCAGAAAATTTCTAAAGAAATAAACAGCAATCAAAAGCAGCTAGATACTTATAGTAAACAACTAAAAAATTTAAAAGAAGAATACACAAATATGGTTGTAAAAACCTATAAAAGTAGGTCTTTACAGAGTAAAACTATGTTTTTATTATCTTCTGAAAGCTTCTATCAGGCATATAAACGCTTAAAATATATGCAACAATATAATGAGTATCGAAAAAATCAAGGACTTGCAATTGTTGTAAAATTAAATGAAATTAAGAAAATTAATAACATATTAATTAAAAAGAAAAAGAAAAAAGAAATATTAATTTCTGATGAAAAATTAGAGAAATCAGCCATTGAAACCGATAAAAAAAATCAAGAAACCTTGGTTACTAAAATTAAAGGAGCTGAAAAAAAATACAAGCAAAATTTACGCAATAAAATAAAAGAAGAGAAACAAATTACAGCACGTATTGATAAATTAATTTTACGTGAAATTGCGAAAGCTAATGAAAAAAAACGAGCAATAGCCAAAGCAAAAGCACTTGCAAAAGCCAGAAAAAGAAAAAAAGAAAGACTCAAAGCAATTGCTGATGCAAGAAAAAAAGCAAACGAACTTGCTGATAAAAAAGAAAGAGAAATTGCGCTTCAAAAAGCAAAAGAACTTGCCGAAACAACAAAAAAAGAAATTGCAGTTTCAAAGAAAAAAGCAGAGAAAAAAGAACTAGATAGAAAAAATAAAAAAACAGCAAATAGCTTTGTTTTAGATGCTGATGAAAAGAAATTATTACACAACTTCGAACAAAATAAAGGAAATTTACCTTGGCCTGTAAAAGGAATTATCACACGAAAATATGGTGTACAACCACATCCAACATTTTCAGGAATTAATATTAATAGCCCTGGTTTACACATTGTAACCAAGGTAAATACAGATGCTAAAAGTATTTTTAATGGTAAAGTACTTGCTATACAATCACAATCTGGTGGTAAAAAATCGGTATTAATACAGCATGCTAATTATATATCGGCTTATAACAATCTTGAAAAAGTGTATGTAACAAAAGGTACGCTCATAAAAACTGGCGATAAAATAGGTAGGGTTTTTACCAATAAAATTTCAGGAAAAACCAAGTTACTTTTTGTTTTATTTAAAGATACCGCAAAATTAAACCCCGCAAAATGGATTCGCAAAAAATAAAATACATACATGAAAAATTCAGCAAATTTTATCATCATAATTAGTGTTATTATTACCACTTTAGTTATTGGTAAAGGAATTATAATTCCATTTATTTTTGCCTTAATTTTTTGGTTTCTAACTCGTGAAATTCGTAAAAACATCTATAAAATACCCTTTGCTAAAAAATTCATCCCTATTTGGTTGAGTAATATTTTTGTTTTTAGTTTTATTATTTTGAGTTTTAGTTTTATGTCTGAAATTATTACCAATAGTATTGTTAATTTATCTACTTCCTATTCAAAATATGAACCAAATATTGATGTTGTTATAAAAAACTTAAATACCTATTTTCATATTGATATTATCAAATCGGCAAAATTAATTGTTGGTGACTTTAACTACGGAGCTGTTTTAGCAGAAACAGCAAACGCTATTAGTAGCTTGCTTGGTGATACTTTTATGATTATAATTTATGCCTTATTTATGTTTTTAGAAGAAAGTAGCTTCAAGAAGAAACTTCATAAGCTATTTAACGGAAAAGAAACTAAAAATACTAGCATACAATTTATTTTGTCTAAAATTGAAGTTTCTATATCAAATTATCTTCGATTAAAAACTTATGTAAGTTTGCTTACTGGTATTTTAAGTTACTTTATTTTACTATTAGTAGGTATTGATAGTGCTCCTTTTTGGGCTTTTTTAATTTTTTTATTAAACTATATTCCAACTATTGGCTCATTAATTGCCACCATTTTCCCAGCCGTATTTAGCTTAATTCAATTTGGAGAACTTTCGCCATTTTTAATTGTATTAATTGCCGTTGGGGCGGTTCAGGTAGTTGTTGGTAACTTTATAGAACCTAAAGTTTTTGGAAAATCATTAAATTTAAGCCCTTTGGTAACCATTTTATCTTTAGCTATTTGGGGTAAAATATGGGGCGTTACGGGCATGGTTTTAAGTGTCCCAATTACCGTAATTATGATTATTGTTTTCTCTCAATTTGAAAGAACAAAAACAGTAGCTATCTTTTTATCTGAAAACGGAGAAATTGATACAATATAAAAAACATTAGCCTGATTAAAATTTTTAAACAGGCTAATGTTTTTTATAATTATCATAAAATTTCACAAAGCTATTCTTCTTTACCTAAAAATAATGCTTTGAGCTCTGTTGCTTCTTTCGGATCTAATTTCCCTGCTAAAACCAAGCTTAATTGTTTTCGACGTAAAGCCCCTTCAAAACGCTTTTTTTCTAAATCAGTTTCTGGAACAATAGGTGCTACAGGTACAGGTCTTCCTGTTTCATCTACTGCAACAAAAGTATAAATTCCTTCATTTACCTTTGTTTTTACACCTGATTGACGGTCTTCCGTCCAAACATCTACATAAATTTCCATAGATGATTTAAAGGCTCTTGAAACTTTTGCTTCTACAGTAACAACGCTTCCCACAGGTACTGCTTTTGAAAAAGCTACATGATTTACCGAAGCTGTAACCACAATTCTTCTTGAATGACGGCGCGCCGCAATACTACAAGCTCTGTCCATACGAGCTAATAATTCTCCTCCAAAAAGATTGTCTAAATAATTTGTTTCTCCTGGTAAAACAAGGTCGGTTAATACAGTTAATGATTCTATAGGTGTTTTAGCTGTCATCAATTAAATTTTTATACAAAGATATACATAATGCTAAAAAATAGATTATTTTAACTATTGATTATTTACCTGCTTTATAACGACTGATTTACAAATAGATGCAACTTTGCTGTTTTTTATTTAAAACTAATCTAAATAAACTTTTGAAATTTGATTTCTAGTTAATACTTTTGCTAAAGTAAAATTTATTAAATCTAAATAACCAAATTGAATAAAATTATAATAGCGTTTTTTATATTATTAGCTGGAATAATAAATACAGTAGCGCAAGGAAATAGCATTAGTGGTCATGTATTAAATAATAATAACGAACCTTTAATTGGTGTTAATATCTTATTAAAAGAAAAAAATATAGGAGCAGAAACAGGTTTTGATGGAAGTTTTGAAATTAAAACATCAAAAGGAAAATTCACCTTAATCGTATCATATATTGGTTTTAAAACCAGAGAAATTTTAGTAAATGCACCTGTAAACCTTTCTAATATCATATTATATGAAGGAAATGAATTGCTTCAAGAGGTTCTTTTAACCAGCAGAAACAACAAATTTTCTCGTAAAAAAACAGCTTATGTATCTAAATTACCTTTAAAAGATATAGAAAATTCTCAAGTATATACTACGGTTACTTCGGAAATGCTAGAATCTCAAGTTGTAACTAATTTAGATGAAGCAATGGCGAATGCTACAGGGGTTTACAAACTTTGGGAAGCTACAGGAAGAGGTCCTGGAAATGGAACTTCTTTTTTTTCTACTAGAGGATTTTCTGTACAACCAAGACTTATTGATGGTATTGCTGGTGTTACTTTTAGCGCCATAGATCCTTCTTATATTGAACGTATTGAGGTTATAAAAGGACCCGCTGCTACGCTGTTTGGTAGTACTGAAACTTCTTTAGGTGGTTTAATTAATATCGTAACTAAAAAACCTTACCAAGGTACTGGTGGAAGTATTTCGTACACCGCAGGTTCTTTTGGGCTTCATAGAGCATCAGTTGATTATAATACAAGTTTAGACACTTCTAAAAAAGCATTCTTTAGAGTTAATGCTTCGTTTTTAACGCAGGGTAGTTTTCAGGATGCTGGTTTTAAAGACACTTATTTTATAGCGCCTTCGCTTTCTTTAAGAGTAAATAACCGATTAAATATATCGGCAGGGTTAGAGTTTTCTAAAACAAAACAAACCAATCCTTCAATGCTATTTTTACGTAGAGGACTGCCTTTAATATCTAAAAACATTAAAGAAATGGGAGTCGATCCTAAAAAATCTTTTACCAATAACGACATTAATTTAACCAATCCGACATTTAATACAAGAGCTATTGCTGATTATAAACTATCGGATACTTGGACTTCTCAAACAGTATTTTCGAGTAGTTACGCCCAAACTAAAGGCTATTATCAATATCAATTTGATGGTGGTGTTGCAGCACTTTTACAAATAAACCAAGTATATAATCAATTAGAAAATGCGAAAAAAAATGGTTTAATAACAGCACCTCAACTTGCTTTTATTAACGCCAACATAAACCCGTTTACTACTCAAATAACAACCGAAGCAGGAAAAATGTTAGCTACTGATTCTTTTGTTAGAACTTACAGTAAAAGAGACGCCAACGAAACAAGGTTTAATTTACAGCAAAATTTTACAGGAAATTTCAATATTGGTCAATTGCGTAACAGGCTTGTTTTTGGTGTTGATTATGTTTCTAATACTCGAAATAATCGAAATAAAAATGGAAATCCGAATTTAACCAAGCAAAGCCAGTTTCCTCAATTAATTGGAACTTTAAACGCCTTAGGTTTAAATGCCGTTTCTGATGGAATAACCGCTAGCTTTTTCAGATTTCCATATATTGATGCCTTTTTAAATGGTAATGGAACAATCGCGAATAATTCATTTACACCTACCGCAAATTACAGCCCTGATAAAGCTCAGTTAGATGCTGATTTTAAAAAAATACCCGCTTTTAAAAATCAAACAAAACAACAAACACTAGCAGCCTATGTTTCTGATGTAATAAATATTACACCTGAATTAATTGTTAATGTTGGTTTGCGTTTAGATCATTTTATTCAAGACGGGCAGTTATCTAGAAAAGAAGACGACTATACCAAAACTACCTTATCACCTAATTTTGGAGTGTCGTATCAGGCATTAAAAAATAAATTATCGGTATTTACCAACTATCAGACTGGTTTTGTAAACGTAAATCCTGTTGTAAATGCTTCGGGAACTGTTGATGTTTTTCAACCACAAAAAGCCAAGCAATTTGAAGGAGGAATAAAAACTAATTTCTTTAACAATAAATTAAATATAGGTGCTAGTTATTACAATATAACCGTTAAAGATTTTACAACCTCCGATCCAACAATACCTTTATTTCCTAAAACAATTGATATTGCAGAGGTGGTAAGTAAAGGATTCGAATTCGAATTAAATGCAAACCCTATTAATGGGCTAAATTTAAGAGGTTCTTACTCTTTTAACGATATGAAATATACTAATGTCTATAGCCAAAAAGCAAAAAGAGAGGTTACCGAATTTAAAAACAGAAGACCTGAAGCTGCAGGACCAAAAGGATTGTATAATTTTTGGGCTGATTATGCTTTTCAAGAAGATAGCTTTGCTAAAAACTTTGGTTTAGGATTTGGTTTTAATGGAGCTTCTGAAAACCTAACAGTAAACAATAAAACATCAGGAACTTTTACCCTACCTAGCTATACTATTTTAAATGCTTCGGCTTATTATAATCTTAAAAAAATTCGAGTAGGTTTTAAAGTAAACAACCTAACAAACAAAACATATTATACTGGTTGGACTACAATTAATGCACAACCTTCAAGAGCCTTTTTAGGAAGTGTTTCTTATAACTTTTAATATAAAGTTCCCCCTACTTTATATTTTATTGTGTTGAATTATTTTGAATTATTTTATCTTTAAATGCAGCACAGTCCATAGTTCTCATGCTTTGGGCTGTGTTATTTTAAAAGCAAAAAAGAATGAATATTATAGCTATATTTTTAAACATTATAGGTTTTATTTTCTTACTAAACACCTCTAAAAAAGCCATTTTAAATAGTAGTTTTTTAGAAAAATGGATGCAACAAAATAATTTTATCTCTAAAATAATCGGAAGTATTTTTCTACTAATTTCTTTTTACATATCTATAAAAACAAACGGAACTACGGCGGGTATTCTATTTAATTTACTAGCTATAACCTTAGCAGGAAGTTTGCTTATTTTAATAAATCCTTTAAAAAAAATATTTTATACAAGTGTTTTAATTATTTTGATAATCATAACTGCTTTAGAATTTTTAATTCAATAATTATGCCTGCAAATACAAAATATTTAACAACATCTACCTGGCAAAAAGCTATTAAAATTATTTCAGGAATACTAGGAGGCTATATAATAAGTGCCTTACTACATTTGGCTTTAACACTGTTTTTACCGTATCAAAAAGAACTATTAATTACCTCGATATATACCTTATTTATTATATGGGTAACCCTAATTATTGTTCCTTTTTTATTTAAAAATGCCTGGAAAGTATTTTTACTTTATAGCTTAGTAATACTCGTATTATTTAGCATTGTTTACTACGGAAAAATACACTACCCTCTTGTTTAAAAAACCACACTATGAGTAAACGAAATTACAATGTTTTTTTTAACACCCATACCGTAAGTGGTATTGTTATTAGTGTTGCCTTGTATGTTATTTTTTTTGCAGGCGCTTTTTCTTTTTTTAAAGAAGAAATAATTAACTGGGAAAAAGGAACTTTTGTAAAGCAAACATCTAAAGAAAATGTTAATTATGACGGCATTTTAAACGCCTTAAAAAACGAATATCAATTAGAAGGTAGGGATATTCTTTTCAGGCTTCAAAAAAAAGGTGAAGAAACGTTTATATCTCTTAGCCCTTCTAAAGATTCACTCGCTTCTAAAAAAGCTAAAACAGCTGCTTATTTTTCGTTAAACACCAATACCTACGAGCGAAAATCATATACTGAATTTTATTCGTTAGGCGAATTTATTTACCGACTTCATTTTTTTTCGCAATTACCCTATATCGGCATTTATTTAGCAGGGCTTGTTTCGGTATTTTTTCTGTTTGCCATTGTTACAGGAATTATTGTTCATTGGAAAAAAATAGTCTCAAATTTTTACACATTTAATCCCAAGCTAATTTTAAAACGAGTTTGGGCTGATGCACATACTGCTTTAGGCGTTATTGGTTTGCCTTTTCAATTGATATACGCACTAACAGGTGCTTACTTCGGATTAAGTATTTTAGTGCTACTACCTGCTAATTTTTTATACAATAATAATCAAGATAAACTACTAGAAGATTTAAGACCACAATTAAAAACCTATCCTTGGGTTGCTAAAACTACCCAACAAATACCAAGTGCAAATGATTTTGTGGTAAAAAATGCCCAAAGATGGAAAAATACTAAGATAAAACGATTTACCATTAAAAATTATGGCGGTACAAATATGAAGTATCAATTGATGGTAAATCAATCAGAAAAAATACATTTTTTAGCACAAGGTCGAATTACTATAGATGCTTTTACCAATAAAATAGAAGACATAAAAGCACCTGAAAAAGAAGTCTATCTTGAAAACATTCAGGTATCTATCGGAAAACTACACTTTGGGCATTACGGTGGTATTGGCTTAAAAATCATTTATTTTATCCTGGCTTTAATTACTTGTTTTGTTATTATTACAGGCGTACTTATTTGGCTCGAAGCAAGAAATAAGAAAAGTATTCCTTTATCAAAAAGACTATACACCAACAAAGTAGGACATATATATATGGCTATCTGTTTGTCACTTTTTCCTGTAATAGCCCTATCCTTTATTTTTGTAAAATTACTTCCACAAGCGTATAATAATGACAGGAAATCGCTGATTTATTATTTCTTTTTTATCAGTTGGCTTATTGCAATTATTATTTTACGATATGTTCGAAATAATTATAAAACAAACAAATACACCCTATGGACAGGCGGTATTTTAGGATTATTAATCCCTTTAATAAACGGTTTTGTAACTAACAATTGGATTTGGAAAACCTACAAAGCCCAACAATACGATATACTAACTATTGATTTACTTTGGATACTTTTAGCAATAACCGCTATTATTTTTGCCGTAAAATTAAAGCCAACTATTCAAGAAAAAAGTTCATTTGCTAAAAACCCTATTAATTACAACGAAATTAAAGCCTTAAAAAAGCAAAACATTATAAAAGAGCAAGCTCTTGTAGCCCATCAAAACAACAATCAACTACCTATGAAAACAAAAATTATTAGCCTTTGGATACTTATTATCTTCGGATATATTTTTCATCATATTTACGGATTAGCAACCGTATTTTTTAATCAAACCGTGTTTATTGAAGGGTCAACAGGTAAAACCCCATTTTGGGCGCATCAATGGCGTATTTTAATGGAAGGAACAGTCTTTTTATTCGCTTTATTAACCATTCAATTATCAAAAAAATGGTTTAAAATAACCTCGTTAATTTGGGGGGTAATTGTTGCAGTTTTTAACTGTTATCATGTTATTGAAGAAGCAATAGGACACCCTGATGAACTTTCAAAAATATGGATATTATTACTTACCGCTATTGCTAGTATTCTTTTAGTTATTAACCTAAATCAATGGAGAAAACAAGCTGTTAATATCTAATTAAGCAAAATATTTTTGACCAAAGAAGAAAATAATCATAAAAAATATACATTAGTAACCTTAAAAAAATAAGCAATGAAAAAAGTAGGTTTAATTTACGGTTCAGACACAGGAATGACCGAAGAGGTTACCCATACAATTGTTGATCAATGGACACTTTCAGAACTAGAAGTTATAGAAGTTAGCAATGTAAGCCCTGCCGATTTTGAGCGGTTTGATTTTATCATTTTAGGACTTTCTACCTGGTATGATGGCGATTTACAAAGTGATTGGGAAGATTATTTTGACGAGTTTAAAACCATTAATTTCACCCATAAAACCATTGCTCTTTTTGGTTTAGGCGATCAATACGGGTATGGTGAATATTTTATAGATGGCGTAGGAATGCTTGCTGAAGTAGTTTTAAAAAATGGTGGAAAAATAATTGGAAAATGGCCCACTAAAGACTACGATTTTTCAGAATCAAAAGCCTTAATATCCCCTGGAGACTTATTTTATGGTTTAGCTCTCGATGAAGATAATGAAGCTGATTTAACACAAAATCGTGTGCATCAATGGATACATCAGCTTCAAAAAGAGCTTTTAGGTTAACGATTAATTTAGGCTGTTTTTTTGTTGTTTAAAAATATCAAATGATACATTAATCCAATAAAAACACTTCCTCCAATTATGTTTCCTAAAATAACAGGAATCAGGTTTTTTATCATCCCTGAAATACTTAAAAACGACGTAGTAATTTGAATATCGCTAAAAGTTTTAATCAGTAAACCTAGCGGAATAATAAATAAATTAGCAATACTGTGTTCAAAACCTGCGGCTACAAATAAGGTTATCGGAAAGACTATTGCCAATATTTTATCGGTAATTGTTTTTCCGCCCATTGCCATCCAAACTCCTAAACAGACTAAAATATTACATAATATTCCTCTAAAAAATGCAGTCATAAAAGGCAAATTACATTTTGCATCTGCCATTTTTAAATAAGTTTCGGCTATTGCTCCGTTATTCATATCAAGGTGTCCTGAAAAATAAACCATAACCGCTAAACTTATAGCACCAATCATATTGCTAAAAAAAATAATGCCCCAATTACGCATCATTTGTTTAGTAGAAACCTTTTTTTCTGCCCAAGCAATTGCAATTAAATTATTTCCTGTAAATAATTCAGCACCTGCAATTATCACCAAAATTAATCCTAAAGAAAATACAAAGCCTCCCAAAATTTGCTTGGTAGCAAAGCTATAGGTTTGGTCAGCTTTTACAATAGTGTAAAATAAAGCTCCTAAACCAATAAAAGAACCTGCTAATATTCCTAATAACAAACTGGTTAAAAATGATTTTTCAACTTTTTTAACGCTTGAGTTTAATGTTTGATTTACAATTTCTTCGGGACTAAATACTTTTGTTGACATCTAAATTTTATTTTTTAACTCTCAGGAGCTAATTCGATTTCTAAACCATCCATTTCAGGTTTTATTTGTAACTGACACCCTAAACGGCTGTTATCTTCTACATAAAAAGCTTCGGCTAACATAGCATCTTCATCATCGCCCATTTCAGGTAGTTCATGTGCTGATTTTACATAGCACTGGCAAGAAGCACACATTGCCATTCCGCCACAAATTCCAATAGTTCCCTCAGGAGCTAGCTCGTATGAACGTACAAGCTCCATTAAATTCATTGCCATATCGGTTGGTGCAACAACTTCGTGTAATACTCCTTCTCGGTCTGTTATATTTATCGTTATATCTTGTACTTCCATTTTATAAATTCATTTTTTTACGTAACGTTTTCGCTCGATGATCTTCACCATCGTGTGACCAACCAGGTGAATTAAATATATAATTTAATTTGTCTGAAAACTTATTGGCGCGTTTAACATCTTTCCAAATAGCAACATATTCGTGTGTTGCTACTGTTATCGGATTTTTAGTTTCAATATTTACTGTTAACCCATAAACAGGTTTTTCAACAGCTTTTAATTCTTTTGAAAAAGTACCAAAAAGTCGATCCCAAATAATTAAAATACCTGCATGATTACAATCTAAATATCGAATATTAGAGGCATGATGCACTCTGTGATGTGAGGGTGTGTTAAATATAAATTCGATTGGTTTAGGTAGTTTATCAATCAATTCTGTATGTACAAAAAATTGATATATCAAACTAATTCCCATCACGGTAAACATCATTAATGGATCAAAACCCAATAACGGTATCCACAACCAAAAAAAGAATTTATGAATTCGCTCACCTACACCTTGGCGCAATGCTGTTCCTAAATTCATATATATTGATGAATGATGCGGTACATGTCCTGCCCAAAATAACCGCACTTCATGGTTTAAGCGATGAAACCAATAGTACGAAATATCATCGGCAAACAGCAATAAAACCCAAGCCCACCATTGACGTTGAACAACATCTTTAAATGGGCTGATTTCATATATATATACAAATACAATAAAAGCTAAAACCTTTGGAATAAATTCTATAATAGCCGAAAAAACCATCATTAATAGCGATATTCCAGTATCTTTTAGCTGGTATTTTTCTTTTGCGAATTGATATTCAACAAACATGCTTATAAAAAATATAGGCAGGGCAAAATACAAGAGTTTATCTTCTGATAATTGCGCTATATATTCTATAAAAATCATGTTTAAAAAATGTTTATTCTATTTTTTTAATCACCGCCTTTGGAGCTTCTTTTCGAGTTCCATCAAAACCGTCAACACCGCCTACTGTGGTGTATTTCATTACGTATTTTTTATCAGGATAAATGATTTTAAAAGCACTTTGACACATTAAAGTTGCTTCGTGAAAACCACATAAAATCAATTTTAATTTCCCGGGATAGGTATTTACATCGCCAATGGCATAAATTCCTGGAATATTTGTTTGATAATCTAAGGCATTATTTACTTTGATAGCATTTTTTTCAATCTCTAAGCCCCAATTTCCAATAGGTCCTAATTTAGGTGATAAACCAAAAAGAGGTATAAAATGATCACAGTTTAACGTGTATTCTTCTTTATCTTTTTCAGAAATTACAACACCTTCCACATGATTTTGCCCAACAATTCCTTTAATTTCTGCAGGTGTTATTAAGTTAATTTTTCCTGCATTTTTCAATTCTTGTACTTTTTCTACGGAATCTAAAGCGCCACGAAATTCATTTCTTCGGTGTACTAAAGTAACCGATTTTGCAACATCAGTTAAAAAAATTGACCAATCTAAAGCAGAGTCTCCTCCACCAGCAATTACCACGTTTTTATTGCGATATAATTCTGGCTCTTTAATCATGTATTCCACACCTTTATCTTCAAAATCGGCGATGTTTGGAATGGGTGGTTTTCGTGGTTCAAAACTTCCTAAACCTCCTGCAATTGCTACTACAGGTGCTTGGTGTTTTGTTCCTTTATTGGTGGTTACCACAAAACTTCCGTCTTCTTGTTTTTCGATAGTTTCAGCACGTTCTCCTAAGGTAAATCCTGGTTCAAATTGCTTAATTTGTTCCATTAATTTATGAGTTAAATCGCCCGCTAAAATTTCTGGATATGCAGGAATATCATAAATCGGTTTCTTTGGATAAATTTCCGAGCACTGCCCACCTTGTTGTGGCAATGCGTCAATTAAATGACAGCGTAATTTTAACAGTCCTGCTTCAAAAACAGTAAATAATCCTGTTGGACCTGCTCCTATTATTAAGATATCTGTTGTAATCATTTGTTGTTGTTTTAAATCTCACAGACTTTAAATTCTGTGAGATTTTATTTTTTGGTAACTATTGAATGCGTTAGTGATTGAGCGGTTTGTTTGAGCTCTTTTTTAAATTTTTTCTATTTAAAAAAAGCGAGTAGCGAAAGCACGCCCGAACGCCCAAAAATAATACGTTTATAGGACTCTAAAAATGATAAAAATCAGCTTTTTAAGCCACATTAATTACTTGTTCAATAACTGGTGCGTACTTTTTTATAGTTGCTTCAACACCATTTTTTAAGGTCATTTGGTTTACAGAACAACCGCTGCAAGCTCCTTCTAATTGAACTTTTACAATATTATTTTCTATAGATAAAAGCTTAATATTTCCGCCATCGCTTATTAAAAAAGGACGGATTTCTTCTAAAGCTTTCTCTACATTATGCTGTATTTCTGTTGCTGTCATACTCTTGCTTTTGAATTATTATTATTTAGTGCTACAACCACTCATAGTGGTTATACGAACCACTTCGGTAGCTGGTAAATTTTCATTTCTTTTTAACAATTCGGCAACCATTGATTTTGTTACCTCTTTAAAGGCATTTTCCAACGGCGTGTTTTCTTGCAAGGCTACTGGATGACCTACGTCACCTGCTTCACGGATGCTTTGTACTAATGGTATTTCGCCTAAGAAACTTGTTTTAATATCTTCTGCTAAATTTTTAGCTCCGCCTTGACCGAAAATGTAATATTTATTGTCTGGTAATTCGGCTGGTGTAAAATATGCCATGTTTTCAACAATTCCTAAAACAGGTACATTAATGCTTTCTTGTTGAAACATTGCAACTCCTTTTTTAGCATCTGCTAAGGCGATGTTTTGTGGGGTGCTTACCACTACGGCTCCGTTGATTGGCACTGCTTGTACGATTGATAAATGTACGTCTCCTGTTCCTGGAGGTAAGTCGATTAATAAGAAATCTAATTCCCCCCAATCTGCATCAAAAATTAATTGATTTAATGCTTTTGATGCCATTGGTCCTCGCCAAATTACTGCCTGATTAGGGTCGGTAAAAAAACCTAATGATAATAATTTCACGCCGTAGTTTTCAATAGGTTTCATTTTTGAACGCCCATCTACTTTTACTGACAATGGTTTTTCAGTAGCCACATCAAACATTAAATGTTGTGATGGTCCGTAAACATCGGCATCTAAAACACCTACTTTAAAGCCCATTTTAGCTAAAGAAACTGCCATATTAGAGGTTATGGTCGATTTTCCTACACCTCCTTTTCCTGAAGCGATTGCTATAATGTTTTTGATATTAGGAATTACTTTTCCTTTAATTTCGTTCGGGTTTTCTTTTTGAACAACCTCCACTTTTACATTCACTTTTACATCAATAGTGGCATCAACGTTTGTGTGAATTGCTTTGGTTATTTCTACCTCAGCTTTCTTTTTTGCTTGTAAAGATGGGTTTGAAATGGTTACATCAACAATTACTTCTTTACCAAAAGTAACGACGTTTTTTATGTTTTCGCTTTCTACTAAACTTTTACCTTCTCCTGGAGCTGTAATTGTTTCTAAAGCTTTGTATATATCTTGTTTTTTAAAACTCATTTGAGTATTTAATTTAATTAATGCTAAGTTACAAAGATACATTTTAGCCCGCAGAAAATAAAGGCTTTAGATTGTGAAAATTTATGATGCAATAATTCTATTTTATAGTTTATTATTAAATATAATAGAAGCAATACTGTTAAAAATTATTTGGTTTGGTCATTATTTGCTTATTTTGTGATATCTAATAAATAAAATATGAAACAAAAAGACTTTTTAAAATTATTATTTTCAGTAGCCATTAGTGTATCTTCTTTTAGTGCTACCTACGGACAACATACTTGGACTGGGGCAACTAATAATGATTGGGATACCAATACAAACTGGAGTAATAATATTGTTCCTCCAAATTCAACGGATGTAATTATTCCTAGTGGTTTAACAAATTACCCTACAAAATCAAGTGGTTTTATCTTTCTTAATAGCCTTATTTTTGAATCAGGTAGTTCTATATTGCTTGAAGGTGGTAATATTTTTAGTGATATTACTTACAAACGAAACCTTACTTCTAACTGGCATTTAATAGCATCTCCTATAAAAGACCATACCTTTGAAGCACTTATTGCTGATAACGATTTTGCAATAGGAACAGGAACGAATATTGGTATTGGTTTACATGACAATAGTCTTGCTACCCCTTGGCAATACAAAAGTGAAACCGCTACCGGAGCAATAGATAATAAATTAGGAATGGCGGTTAAGTTAAAGCCAAATTCTTCTACTATTGTTTTTAAAGGAAAAGCATTTAATGATATAGCTGTAACCAAACCTGTTGACGGAATTACTGATTTTACCTTAATTGGAAACCCATATTTAGCCTACTTAGATTCAAATCTTTTTTTTAGCAATATGGATAATTCTTTTCTTCTTAAAGAAAAAACAATTTGGCTATGGAATGGTACTGAGTATATTACAAAAAACTTAGCAGAGCCTATTAAAGTAGCGCCAACTCAAGGTTTTTTTGTTAGAGCTATAGGGTCTATAAATGTTTATCCAGCGATGTTATCTCATCAATCAACAGATGTTTTTTTAAGACAAGCACCTACACCTTCTTTTGAATTATCTGTGGCTAATAATAAAGCTAAAAAATCGACTAAAGTATTTTTTATCGATAATAAAACTACAGGATTTGATAATGGTTATGATAGTAGTATGTTTAGTGGTGTTAAAAATAAGTTTGCTGTTTTTACCCAATTAGTTTCAGATAGTAAAGGAGAAAAATTAGCAATTCAAACTTTACCTAATGCAAATTACGAAAACACAATTATACCTGTTGGTTTAATTGCTAAAGCTAAAGAAGAAATAACATTTACTGTTAATTCTAAAAACTTACCTAAAGATGTTACTATCTATTTAGAAGATAGAAAAAATAAGACATTTATTAATCTTTCTAAAAATAAACATACTATTTCTTTAGATGAAAAAAGTAATGGTATTGGGCAATTTTACATACATACTCAGGCTAAAAAATTAAATCCTGATACTGTAAATGATTTAAATAACATCAATATTTACAATTCTGATGATAAAGAAATAAGTATTTCTGGCTTACAAGGAAAAGCTGTTGTTAAAGTATATAATACTTTAGGAAAGAAATTAGTTCAAGCACAAATTAACTCTAATGGTATTAATCAGGTTTTACTTCCTCATTTATCCGCAGGAATTTATATTGTTAAATTAAATACAGATTTAGGTTCTATCACAAAGAAAATTGTTTTAAAATAAGGAGTTAATTATTCTTATAAAAACAAAAATAGGATTAAATCATTATTGATTTAATCCTATTTTTATATCATTTATATTCTTTTGAGCTTTAAGTAAAAGCCGCTTACAATTCATCTGTTGGATTCCAAAAAACAGTTTCGAAATTTTGTATTTGATTGTCAATAACAATAACTCCTTCGCTTTCTAATAATTGCTGCATCAGGTTTGTTCCATCAAAATGATGTTTTCCTGTCAACAAACCAACTCGATTTACAACTCTGTGTGCAGGAACATCTTTGGTATGTGAATTATTCATTGCCCAACCTACCATTCGTGCAGATTTGGCTGCTCCTAAATACCTTGCAATAGCACCATAACTTGTTACTCTTCCATAAGGAATTAACCTTGATACTTGGTAAACTCTTTCGAAAAAATTTTGATTACTACTCACGCAAATAAAGTTAATACTTTAACTTAAAACGGATATAAGTAATAGGTTTCCCTTTTTCTAAATATTGTTTTTCGTAAAAAGTTTGCGTAGAAGTTACTTCTTCTGGTGCCCCTTCATTTACGTAAACGTTATGATTTGCATGTAAAATTTCGTGTTTTTCACCATGTAATAAACCTAAGGTGTAACCGTGCATAAACTCGCTGTCGGTTTTTAAGTTCATAATACCGTCTTGTTTTAAAATATGATTGTATCTTTTTAAGAATGCGGTATTAGTCATTCTATGTTTTGTACGTTGATATTTTATTTGTGGATCGGGAAAAGTTATCCAAATTTCATCAACTTCATTTTCAGCAAAAATGTGGTCAACTAATTCTATTTGGGTTCTAATAAAGGCAACATTTTGCATATCGTTTTCGATAGCTGTTTTAGCACCACGCCAAAAACGAGCCCCTTTAATATCAATACCTATAAAATTTTTATTTGGATTTTTTTCTGCTAAGGCAATGGTATATTCTCCTTTACCACAACCAAGTTCTAAAACTATAGGGTTGTCGTTTTTAAAGAATGTATTCCATTTTCCTTTTAAAGAAAAATTTCCTATTACTTCTTCTCTCGTAGGTTGAAGTACGTTTTCAAACGTTTCATTTTCTTTGAAACGTTTCAGTTTATTTTTGCTTCCCAATGTGTCTGTAAATTAAGCTTTATCTTCAGTTCCTTCTTTCAAGAAAGTAGCTGATTGCCACATCCAGTATCCGAATAATAGTATTAAAATAAAAACAAACACCCAGTTTACGGCATTTGAAGTCCACCAACCTAAATCACCTTTTGCAACTTCTAATCGCAACCATTTGAAAGGTTGTAATATAAAAGTAAATAAATCTGCAATTAATCTGAAAATATTTAATCCTAACATAACTTGATTATCTTTATGTTTGCAAAAGTATAAAAAGAAACTATGTTAGCCAATTTTTTCGGTAAATCAAAACCTGTTAATTTTATGGTGCTTTTCGCACTGTTTTTAAGTTACTTTTCATTTAACTTAGTAACCAAAGATATTTCCTTAGAAACAGCAAAAGAACTACTAGGTATCTTGCTTATTTTTAGTGTTTTTAATTTTATAATTACTAAAAATAAATTAACCTTTGATAACTCTTACGCCTTTTTATTTTTTGTATTACTTACTGGTTTTTTTCCTGAAATTATTCACCTTGATAAAACTTTTTTAGCAAGTTTCAGTATCTTACTTTTTTTACGAAAAGTTTACAGCTTACAATCTGCTAAAAACAGCTTATTTAAACTATTTGACGGTGGGTTATGGCTTGGTATTTCTTTTTTAATAGAACCTTATTCACTACTTTTTGCAGTGTTATTATACACCGCTATTTACCTATACGAGCACTTTAATTATCAAACATTATTAATTCCTTTTATAGGCTTTACAAGTGTTATTTTTTTATTTTTCAGCTATTGTTTTTGGAATAATGAAATGCCCCTTTTTCACCAATTATTTGATTGGGATTTATCGTATAATATTGATTTTTATTTAACTACAAAGCATTTATTTTCAATATTATTTATCGCTATTTTAGTCTTTTATGCACTAATTTTGAAAACACCAAAAGCATTATCGGTACTAAACACCTTTAGAAAAAATTGGATTTTAACTTGTATTCACTTATTTATTGCTTTAATTACTATACTTTTAATACCACATAAAACAGGCACCGAATTGTTATTTATTTTTTTTCCGATTGCCATTATTTTAGCCAATGGAATAGAATTATTTCAAAAAAGTTGGATTTCCGATGCCCTATTATTGTTGTTTTTTAGCTGTTCAATAATCGCTAATTTTTTATAATGTTACATTTTTGTACCAAAAGCTAAATCGCCAGCATCGCCTAAACCTGGTACAATATATCCTTTATCGTCCAATTCATTATCGATATCGGCAATCCATAAATGGGTGTTTTCAGGAAAAAATTTACTAATATATTCTACCCCTTCCGATGAACCAAGAACCGATACTATTTGAATTTCTTTTGGTGTTCCATATTTTTTTATAGCATCGTAAACCGCTACTAACGAACGCCCCGAAGCAAGCATAGGATCGACCAATAACAAGGTTTTTCCTTCAATTGATGGCGAGGCAAAATACTCTACTACAATTTCAAATTCGTCATCGTTATTCGGGTGATGACGGTATGCCGATATAAAAGCATTTTCGGCATCATCAAAATAATTTAACAATCCGTTATGCAAAGGCAATCCTGCTCTTAAAATAGAGCATAAAATAATGTCGTTAACAGGTGTTTCTATTTCTTTTACGCCTAAAGGTGTTGTAACTTGATTGGTTTTAGTGGCTAATTTTTTACTCAATTCATAGCCTAATATTTCACCAATTCGTTCAATATTTCTACGAAAACGCATGGAATCTTTTTGAATTTCAACGCTTCTTATTTCTGTTAAAAATTTATTTAAAATTGAAGTTTCTTTGGCTAAGTGATCAATGTGCATGTTTAAAATAGTTTGATGCTAATTTACAAAATCTACTATAAAATAAAGCACAATGCCTAGCCCCGATTGCAGCATTTGTTTGAGCTCTTTTTTGTTTTTCCTTTTAAAAAACAAAAAAAGCGAGTGCGTAAAGCGGGAAATTGCTTCAAAAAAACTTAATCTGTAATAAATTTATGAAGGATTTTTAACAAGTTTTTTTTATTATCGATATGGCTCATATGCCCGCCACTGACCCCATATAAAGGCGTATTTGTGCGCTTTGCCTGTTCGGAAATTTCTTTAAAATTTAATATTGAATCGTTTTTCCCTGCAATAATTAAACGGTTTTCAACGCCTTGTAAAACGGCTTCGGTATTTGCTCTTATACGCATTCCTTGGCTTGCCGAAATATAACTTTGAGCCGTAATTTTGAAGGCTTCTTTTTTCATTTGTGCTATTTCTGCAGGAAAATCTGCCTTGTTTTTTGCTGTAAATAAATTAGAAATAGACATTTTTAGCAAACTTTCATAATTATTTTCTGCCATTTTACAGGCTCTTTCACGTACGTTTTTTTTGTTTTGATCATCGGCTGATGCGCTTGAATTTAACAAGCATATTCCTTTTATTTTCTTCGGATATTTTTCAGACAACGCCAATGCCACATAGCCTCCCATAGAATGACCAACTATATGAAATTGCTCAATATTTAAGGTTTTTAAAACCGATTTTACCGCCAAAGCCATTGCTTGCATTGTATGAATTTCAGCTAAAGAATCGGTTTTTCCATGCCCCAATAAATCAATGCAAATTACCCGATTTGTTTTTGATAAATTACAAACCACATCTTCCCACATTTTGGAACTTTCTAAAAAACCATGTAATAAAACAAGGGCTTTTCCTTTGCCTAATTCGGTGTAAAAAATTTTAATATTTTTATAAATTATATAATTTTCCATAAATTTTAAAATAGCACTATTTTTTGAAGAGTTTTAATACTTTTGCACCCCTTTAATTTCACCATTATTTATATTTATAAAAGTACTTAAAAATGAACAAAACGAAAGATATATACGTTACAGGTTTCGCTTTATTTTCTATGTTTTTTGGCGCAGGAAACTTAATATTACCTCCTTATTTAGGTAAAAATGCCGCTGATTTATGGAGTTGGGTAACTCTTGGTTTTTTTATTACCGCCGTTTTTATTCCTATTTTAGGAATTTTAGCCCACGCAAAATTACAAGGAACTATGTACGATTTTGGTAAAAAAGTATCGCCTATTTTTAGTAGCGCTTACTGCCTAATTGTCTATGCTATTGCAGTGGCTTTACCCTCCCCAAGAACCGCTTCGGTTACTCACGAAATGGCAATTGCTCCTTATTTTGAAAGCAGTTCTTTAATAACAAGTTTGCTCTATTTCAGCTTGGTTTTTATTTTTGTAATGAACAGAAATAAAGTGTTAGATTTATTAGGAAAGTTTTTAACTCCTTTAATTATATTTATATTATTAGCCATTATTATTGTGGGAATATTTACCACGCCAAGCGCAATGAACCCCTCAATATTCGATGCGCCTTTTGTAAGCGGTTTGCTAGAAGGCTATCAAACTTTTGACGCTATTGGTGCCGTGGTTGTTGGTGGTGTGTTGGTTGTTTCGATGAATTTTAATAAAAATACCTCTTTCGAAATTAAAAAAGATTTAATTACCAAAGCAGGTTTTATAGCAGGTTTAGGGCTTTTAGTTATTTACGCAGGGCTTATTTATAACGGTGCATTATTTAACACTGTTTTTGCCGATGATGCCACTCGTTCAGAGGTTTTAAGCACTTTGAGTTCGCAAACTTTAGGAAATATTGGAACCTTATTTTTAGGTGTTTTGGTTGCCTTGGCATGTTTTACCACAGCGGTTGGGCTTATTACAGGAACAGCAGATTATATAAAAGGGATTTGCAAAAATTCGGATAAAGCATATATGGCAACGGCTATTTTTGCCTGTGTTGTAGGGGTTTTAGTTGGGCAGTTTGACGTAAAATACATCATAAATATTGCCCTACCTGCCTTGATGCTTGTTTATCCGACTACTATTGTTTTAATTATTTTAAACTTATTAGCTGATAAATATGCTTCAGGAATTGTTTTTAAAGCAGTAGTTTATATTACCTTAATTTTCAGTATTCCTGATGTTTTAGATTTTATTATTGATAAAGAACATTTAGCAGCTATCAAAAATTTTATTCCGCTAGCAACCCATAATTTAGGATGGGTTTTACCAGCAATTATCAGTTTTATTATTGCGAATATTTTTCAGATGAAAAAGCAAAAAAGCGCTTAAAAAAAGACTTTTACCACTAGAAATAAAAACCCCGATATACATCTTTCAAAAGATATATATCGGGGTTTTTATTTAACTTTCTATTGTTGATTTTTCATCAAAAAAAGATGAAATTTCTAAAATCTATATCCTAAATTGATACCAACTCTAGGCACAACAACTGGTGATTTTGAGGTAAACATATTTCTTCCTAAACCTGCATAAACATCAAGTACAAAACCACCTGATGACACATATTTAGATCCAATTGCCAAACCTAAAGCACCATCGGTATATTTTTCTTCTATGTTTTCAACAACTCCCGCTGTTTCAACTTTTTTGTCTTTTTCGCCACCGTTAATTCCCATAAAAACCTCTCCAAAATAATTCCAATTGCTATTATCTGTAAAATAATGACGGAAATAAGGCGTAATCATCCAGTTTTCATTATATCTAAAATCTTTGGATTTTTTTTCAAAATTAATCAATGTTGAAAGCCCTACTGATGAACGTTCGGTAGTGTAATATTCATAAGAAACTTCTACTGTTTTAAGCGCCAAAGCATCTAAAAGATCTACCTTAACTTCTTGTTGTGCCTGTGCAAATGAACCGATAAAAAGTACCGCTATTAAAAGTGTTTTTTTCATGTTTTAATTTTAAATGAATTGTATTTTAACTAAATAGTCAATTATAATACCACAAAAATACATTAATTGTTTATTTCAAAACAAAATTAGACACTCTTTTCTATGAAGAACAATCGCAATTCGTAGCGCAGCCTTTTTGCTGTTTATCTTTAATAAAAAATTTATTTACTAAAAACAATACTGCAAAACCTACAGCTATATACGTTATAATTTCTTGCATTATCTATCGTAGTATTTGATAGGCTAAAAAAGCCGATAAATATGCCAAAGATCCCATTCCAAAAAGTTGTAGCATTGGCCATTTCCAACTTTTAGTTTCTCTTTTAACAATTGCTAAAGTTCCCATACATTGCATTGCGAAAGCATAAAACAATAATAATGACATTCCTGTAGCAAAATTGAAGCGTTTTTCTCCCGTTTCTTCGTTTATTTCAGAGGCCATTTTTGCTTTAATCGTAGCGATATTATCATCATTATTTTCAACGCTATAAATAGTTGCCAATGTTCCGATAAAAACCTCTCTTGCTGCAAAAGAAGCAATTAATCCGATACCTATTTTCCAATCATAACCAAGCGGTTTTACAATTGGTTCAATTGCTTTCCCTGCCATTCCGATATAAGAATTTTCTAATTTTATAGAAGCTATTTTTTGTGATAATTCTTGTTTTGACAACTGCTGATTTGCTGTATTTTCTGTAACATTTTTTTCGGCATTTTTAAAATTCGAAGCTCCGTTAGAAGCTAAAAACCACAATACAATTGAAATCGCTAAAATAATTTTTCCTGCATCAAAAACAAAGGCTTTGGTTTTTTCCAATACATCAAAAAATACATTTTTTACTGATGGAATTTTATAATTAGGCATTTCCATTACAAAAAATGAGGTGTTTTTTATCTTTAATGTTTTATGTAAAATATACGCACCAATAATTGCCGAACCAAAACCAAGCGCATATAATCCTAACAAAGTTAAACCCTGTAAACCTATAAAACCAAACAATTTAGTATCAGGAATTATCAAGGCAATTAAAATAGCATATACTGGCAAACGCGCCGCACAGGTAGTAAATGGTGTTACTAAAATGGTTATTAAACGCTCTTTCCAGCTTGTAATTGTTCGGGTTGCCATAATTGCAGGAATTGCACAGGCTGTTCCCGAAATTAATGGAAAAACACTTTTACCACTCATTCCAAAACGACGCATAATTTTATCCATTAAAAAAACCACCCGACTCATATAGCCTGTTTCTTCTAAAATGGCGATGAAAAAAAATAAAATAACTATTTGCGGAATAAAAATAAGCACTCCGCCTATTCCAGGGATAATTCCTTCGGATAACAAATCGGTAAACATTCCTACTGGTAAATTCGATTTGGCAAGGTCTGAAATACTCGCAAATAAACCGTCAATAAAATCCATCGGAGCAGATGCCCACTCAAAAACCGATTGAAATATCAATAATAATAATCCGAAGAAAATGAAATATCCGAATATTTTATGGGTAAAAATAGTATCTAATTTTGAACGAATATCTGTTGCTTTTGAAGCGTCAATTTGATAGGTTTTCTTTAAAGTATCATTTATTTTCTGATAGCGATAAATGGTTTCTTTGTGCTGGTATTTTTTTTGTTTAGATACATCATGGCTAAACAATTCTAAGGCTTTTTTTTCGGTTGAGTAAAGTAAAGAGCTATGCTGTTTTGTAAGCATCATCCATAATTCATAGACTGAAAATTTAGTGCTTTTTTGAGCTAATTCTTCAAAATAATCAGCATCAATTTTAGTGGTGATTTCCTTAAAATTAGAATATACTTCTAAATTATCATACTTTTCTATTGCTTGTTTTAGAACATCAATTCCTTGATTTTTTCTAGCAGATATTAAAACCACTTTGGTATGTAATTCTTTTTCTAAATTTTCAATATCAATAGAAATCCCTTTAGTTTTCATTTGATCCGCCATATTTAAGGCTAAAATGATCGGAATTTCTAAATCTTGAATTTGAGAAAAAAGCAATAAGTTTCGCTTTAAATTTTCAACATCGGCAACAATTACAATTACGTCTGGTTTTTCGTCTTCATTTGAATTTAGCAAACTTTTTAAAACAATGCTTTCATCCATCGAAGTTGGATTAATACTATAAGTTCCTGGTAAATCGGTAATAATTGCTGTGCTATTTTCTGATAATTGGCAAGTTCCTGATTTTTTATCAACTGTAACCCCAGGATAATTTCCAACTTTTTGAGTTAAGCCTGTTAATTGATTAAATAAAGAAGTTTTTCCTGTGTTCGGGTTTCCTATTAATGCTACTTTTATACGTTTACTCATTGATTATATCCGTTAAATTTTGGTAATTAAAATTTGGCTAGCCATCTCTTTTCGAATTGCTAAATGGCTTCCGTTTACGCAGATATATATCGGATCTTTTAAGGGCGCAATTTGCAACAATTCGACTTCTGTTCCAGGCAAACAGCCCATTTCTAATAATTTTAAAGGAATAACATCTAATGATTCTTCGGATATAATTCCACTCTCACCAATTTGTAAACTTGCAATTGAACTCAAAATAATACGTATAATATTGACTAACAAAGATACTAAAATAGAACGATTCTAAACAATTAGTCTGTAACAATCTTGCTATTTCTTTTTATTGATTGCTTGGTGTATTTTGCTATTATTTGAAATCTTATATTTGTTGCATGACTTTCGATAAAATTATAGGGCAAGAACATATTAAAAAACATTTACAGCAATCTGCGGATAACAACCGAATACCTCACGCACAACTTTTTGTTGGTAAAGAGGGTTCAGGAACGCTGCCTATGGCAATTGCCTACGCCCAGTATTTGCTATGTAATTCGTCAAATAATGCGGATGCTTGCAATTTAAAATGCAACAAATTACAACATCCTGATTTGCATTTTGCTTTTCCTGTAACCACCAACGATGCGGTAAAAAAACACCCTGTTAGTAATTTATTTTTAGCCGATTGGCGTTCTTTTATTGAAAAACAACCCTACGGAAGTCTTTTTAATTGGTCACAACAAATTGGGGTTGAAAATAAACAAGGTCAAATTGGAGTTGATGAAGCTTTTGATATTGTTAAAAAACTGCAATTAAAATCATACGAAGGTGGTTTTAAAGTGATGATAATTTGGATGGCAGAAAAAATGAATATCGCTTCGGCAAACAAATTATTAAAACTTATTGAAGAACCGCCCGAAAAAACAGTTTTTATACTGATAACCGAAGATGAAGAGCAAATTATAAACACCATAAAATCGCGCTGTCAGGCATTAAATTTCCCTGCTTTAAGCGAAGCTGATATTGCCAATGCCTTGGTTAAAAACAAACAGGTATCAGAAAATGAAGCCATTAAAATAGCGCATCAATCCGAAGGAAATTACAACAAAGCACTGCATATTTTAAACAATAATTCGAACGATTTAATTTTTGAACAATGGTTTATTACTTGGATTCGTGCCGCTTTTAAAGCCAAAGGAAATGCGGCTGTTATTCAAGATTTAATAGACTGGTCAGAAACCATTGCAAAAGCAGGACGAGAAACACAAAAACAGTTTTTACAATATTGCTTGCAATTTTTTAGACAAGCATTATTATTAAATTATGGCGCAAATGATTTGGTCTTTTTAGAAACAAAAACACCTAATTTTCAATTAGCAAAATTCGCACCTTTTATTCATAGCGGAAATATTTTAATTATTGATAAAGAACTAAATGATGCGCAATATCATATTGAGAGAAACGGTAATCCTAAAATTATTTTGTTAGATTTATCAATTAAATTAACCCGACTTTTACATAGTAAGGAAGAAAAAGCGTAAACCCTAAAAACCACACAATTTGCTAAAAATCAATAACATATCACTACAGATTAGAATTTTCCTTTCCATGATATTATTGGTATTATTGGCATCGGTTTTAATTGTTACAGTAACCATAATTCAATACGGCGAACAAACCCAAGACTATAATATTCAGCGCTTTAATAGGAAAGAAAGCGCTACAAAACACGATATAGAAATTGAGTTAAAACGCAAAACAACTTACCCGATTACCACCGATAATTTAGCCAAAATATTTCAAGACCGAATTTACGATATCGCCTATGTTCATAAATTAACCGTGTCAATGTACGACATGAATGGGCGGCTTTTAAAATCGTCAATTCCCTATAATTTTGATCAAAAAAAAGCACCCAATTTAACCACAGAAATTGTTACTGAACTGGCTAATAATTCCAATCATAAAATTTTAAAAAGCCGAAATAATAAAGGAATTACTTATCAATCATCATATACCTATATAAACGATACCCGCTTTAAACGAATTGGACTTTTAGAGCTGCAAATAGCCCAAGATAACGAAGAGCAAAAGCAGGAATTACGAGAATTTATATCACGTTTATTGCTTGTCTATTTACTGATGTTTGTTATTGCTATTGCATTGGCATATTTTTTATCGAGCTATATTACACGCTCTATTCAAACGATTTCTGAAAAAATTAAAGAAACACGTTTAAATCAACGAAACGAAAAAATCACTTTAAATTCGGCAAGTTCAGAGATAAATTCATTAGTTGATTCGTATAATAATATGATTGATCAACTAGAAGAAAGCGCCGTAAAACTAGCCAAAAGCGAACGAGAACAAGCCTGGCGAGAAATGGCAAAACAGGTGGCACATGAAATTAAAAATCCGCTAACACCGATGCGCTTATCGGTACAAAGTTTTGAAAGAAGATTTAATCCTGAAGATCCAAAAATTAAAGATAAACTAGCTGAATATAGCGAAACACTTATTCAACAAATTGATGTAATGAGTGCTATTGCTTCTGCATTTTCTGATTTTGCAAAAATGCCCACACAGCGTCGTGAAAAACTCGATGTCGTAGATGTTGTAAAACATTCGTTAGATATTTTTACCGAAGATTACATTTATTTTGTTCCCAAAGAACCCGAATTATTTGCCTATTTAGATAAAACACAATTAATTAGAGTTTTAACAAACTTAGTTAAAAACGCTACACAAGCAATTAAAGAAGATGAAAAAAATCCGAGAATTGAAGTAAAAGTAACATCCGAAGGAAATAACGTAAAAATTACCGTTTCTGATAACGGAAAAGGTATTACAACTAAAAATAAAGAATTAATTTTTGAACCTAAATTTACCACAAAAACAAGTGGAATGGGCTTAGGTTTAGCCATGATAAAAAATATAATTGAAGCCTATGATGGTTCTATTAACTTCACATCAACAGAAGGAATTGGAACTATTTTCACTGTAATTTTACCAAAAACTTAATCATATGAATTTCGAAAACATTTTAGTAAAAACCGCTAACGGATTAGCAACAATTACCATTAACAGACCTAAAAAGTTAAATGCTTTAAACAGTGCTACCATTAACGAATTAAGTACTGTTTTTGAAAATTTAGAAGATGATACTAGCGTAAAAACAATCATTATTACTGGAAGCGGAGAAAAAGCCTTTGTAGCGGGTGCAGATATTTCAGAATTTGCAAATTTTACTACAGAAGAAGGTGAAAGGTTAGCTAAATTTGGGCAGGAATCGTTATTTGATTTAGTTGAAAATTTATCAACCCCTGTAATTGCAGTTATTAATGGTTTTGCCTTAGGTGGCGGATTAGAATTGGCAATGGCTTGTCATTTTAGAATTGCTTCTGACAATGCAAAAATGGGCTTACCTGAAGTTTCTTTAGGGGTAATTCCTGGCTACGGAGGCACACAACGCTTGCCTCAATTAGTTGGTAAAGGAAAAGCAATGGAATTAATTATGACCGCAGCTATGATTTCTGCTGAACAAGCAAAAAATTGGGGCTTAGTAAATTATGTAGTTCCTCAAGAGGAATTACTGCCTTTAGCAGAAAAATTAGCAGGTAAAATAATGCGTAATTCATCGGTAGCAATTAGTGCTGCAATTAGAGCTGTTAACGATAATTTTAAAGACGGAATTAATGGCTACGAAACTGAAATTGCCGAGTTTGGCGATTCTTTTTCTACAGCTGATTTTAAAGAAGGAACAACAGCTTTTTTAGAAAAAAGAAAACCAAATTTTCCAGGAGAATAAGAGCCTGTTTAATTTTTAAGAAGCAGCTAGAAAACTAGCTGCTTTTTTATATTCTAATAAGCTCTAAAAATTACAATACACCATTAATTTCAGCATCAAATTGAGTTAAAAAATCCTGCATATATTCATGCCTAGCAAGGGCAATTTTTTTAGCTGTTTTAGTATTCATTTTATCTTTTAAAAGCAATAATTTTTCATAAAAATGATTAATTGTTGGAGCTGTTGAATTTTTATATTCGGTTTTTGTCATCTTTAAATTTGCAGGTATTTCAGGGTCGTATAAACCACGGTTTTTAAAGCCGCCGTAATTAAAACAACGGGCAATTCCGATAGCGCCAATTGCATCTAACCTATCGGCATCTTGAATTACCGCCAATTCTGGGGAGCTAAATTTTTGAGCTGATGACAACTTATCTAAGCTGATTTTAAAGGAGATATGTTTAATAATATTTTCTATATGAAGAATTATTGATTCATTTAATTGCTGATTTTCTAAAAATTGACGCGCCATTTTAGGAGCAATTGTTTCATCGCCATTATAAAATTTAGCATCGGCAATATCGTGTAGTAAAGCACCTAACGATACTATAAAAATATCTACCTTTTCATCCTTAGCAATTAACAACGCATTTTTATAAACACGTTCTATATGAAACCAATCATGCCCGGCTTCTGCTCCTTGCAAGGTTTTTTTTACAAAGGTAATCGTGTTTTCTATTATCTGATTTTCATTCATCTTTCAAAAATAAAAAAATCCTGTGCTATAAACACAGGATTTTAACTATATATAAAACAAGCGATAAAATTAATCAACCTATAAAATTATCTCTTAAAACTAAAGTAACTTATTAGCCACTAAATATTCGGCAATTTGAATGGTGTTTGTGGCGGCTCCTTTTCGTAAATTATCGGCAACTATCCACATATTTAAGGTGTTTGGTTGCGATTCATCTCTTCGGATTCGTCCTACAAAAACTTCATCTTTATTATGTGCCAAAATTGGCATCGGATATACATTATTTTGCACATCATCTTGTACAATTATACCGTCGGTTTTACCTAAAATTTCACGTACAGTTGCTAAGTCGAAATCATTTTCAAACTGCACATTTACAGCTTCTGAATGTCCGCCTGCCGTAGGAATTCGAACTGCGGTTGCTGTTACAGAAAAAGAATCATCGCCTAAAATCTTTTTTGGTTCTTTGACTAATTTCATTTCTTCTTTGGTATAACCGTTTTCTAAAAACACATCGCAATGTGGCAAGGCATTTCTTCCAATTGGATGTGGATATACCATTTCGCCATCAATCCCTGCCTCTTCATTATCTAATTGCTGAACCGCTTTTACGCCCGTTCCTGAAACCGATTGATAGGTAGAAATCACCACACGTTTCATCTTATATTTTTCATGTAAAGGTCCTAACGCCATCACTAATTGAATGGTCGAACAATTCGGGTTTGCTATTATTTTATCCTGAGCAGTTAAAACATTTCCGTTAATTTCAGGAACGACTAATTTCTTAGTATCATCCATTCTCCATGCCGATGAATTATCAATAACGGTTGTTCCTGCTTCGGCAAATTTAGGTGCCCAAATTAAAGAGGTTTCGCCTCCTGCTGAAAACAATGCTACATCAGGTTTCATAGCTACGGCTGTTTGCAAACCTACAACCGAATATTTTTTTCCTTTAAATTCAATTTGATTTCCTACCGAACGTTCCGATGCAACAGGAATTAATTCTGTTACAGGAAAATTACGTTCTGCTAATATTTGTAACATTACATTACCGACCATTCCTGTGGCTCCTACAACTGCTACTTTCATTTTTATTATTTTATAATAAGTTACTATTTTTATACAAAGATTTAAAAAAAACAAATCACTTTTAATAGTTTACTCTGATATTTTTTAAAAAACCTTAAAAAATATCAAATTACTTCAAAAAGTCTATTTTTAAACAGTAAAGTATAAAAAAATAGTACATTTGTATTGATTTTTTATATAAATCATCACATTTTGTATCACTTAAAAACAAGTATAGCATGCAACTGTACAATAAATTAAGCGCTAATGAGCGTGCTGCTTTAATCGATGAAGCAGGGAAAGACCGTATTACTATTTCATTTTATCAGTATTATAAAATAGAAAACCCTCAACTTTTTAGAGATAAATTGTTCTTAGAATGGAACGAATTAGATGTTTTAGGTAGAACCTACGTTTCTTACGAAGGAATTAACGCCCAAATATCAGTAGCTTCTGAAAATTTCTTAGCCCTAAAAGAACAATTAGATGCTATTTCATTTTTAAAAGATATTCGATTAAATGTAGCTGTTGAGCATAACAATAAATCGTTTTTAAAACTAAAAGTAAAGGTTCGTAAAAAAATTGTTGCTGATGGTTTAAATGATGAAACTTTTGATGTAACCAATAAAGGTGTGCACTTAAATGCCAAAGATTTTAATGAAATGCTAGCAAACCCAAACACGGTTTGTGTAGATATGCGAAATCATTACGAAAGTGAAATTGGTCATTTTGACGGTGCAGTAACACCCGATGTTGATACTTTTAGAGATTCATTAGATATTATTGAACAAGATTTAAAAGATAACAAAGAAGATAAAAATCTATTGATGTATTGTACTGGTGGAATCCGTTGCGAAAAAGCATCGGCATATTACAAACACAAAGGTTTTAAAAATGTTTTTCAGCTAGAAGGCGGAATTATTGAATATACGCGTCAGGTAAAAGATGAGGGAATCGAAAATAAATTTATCGGTAAAAATTTTGTTTTTGACCACAGAAGAGCTGAACGAATTACCGATGATGTAGTTTCTAATTGTCATCAATGTGGGAAATCTTGCGATAATCACACCAATTGTGCCAATGAAGGTTGTCATTTATTGTTTATTCAATGTGATGAATGTGCTGAAAAAACAGAAAATACCTGTTCAACCGATTGTCAGGAAATTATTCAATTATCTTGGGAAGAACAAAAAGCCTTGCGAAAAGGTACACATGCTAGTAATAAAATCTTCAAAAAAGGACGCTCTGAAGTGCTAAAATTCAAGAAATAATGCAAAAAATAGAATTAATGGCACCTGCTGGTAACTTCGAATCGTTACAGGCTGCCTTAGATAATGGTTGTGATTCTATCTATTTTGGGGTAGAGCAATTAAATATGCGCGCTAGAGCAACCGTGAATTTTACCTTAGATGATTTAGACGAAATTTCAAAACGTTGTTCAGAAAAAGGAGTTAGAACCTATTTAACTTTAAATACTATTGTATATGACCATGATTTATCAATTGTAAAAACCTTGATAAATAGTGCTAAAAAAGCAAATATTACAGCCGTAATCGCTATGGATCAAGCGGTAATTGCCATGGCAAGAACTGCACAAATGGAAGTGCATATTTCAACACAAATTAATATTACAAACATTGAAACTGTGAAGTTTTACGCAATGTTTGCCGATACAATTGTATTGAGTAGAGAACTTAGTTTGCGTCAGGTAAAAAGTATTACTGAACAAATTGAAAAAGAAGCTATCAAAGGACCTGCAGGACGTTTACTCGAAGTTGAAATATTCGGACACGGTGCTTTATGTATGGCGGTTTCGGGTAAATGTTATATGAGTTTACATTCGCATAATTCATCAGCAAATAGAGGTGCTTGTAAACAAAACTGCCGTAAAAAATATACCGTAATTGACCAAGAATCTGGTTTCGAAATGGAATTAGATAACGAATATATTATGTCGCCAAAAGATTTATGTACTATTGATTTTCTTGACCAAGTTGCCGATGCAGGAATTAAAGTCCTAAAAATTGAAGGACGAGGAAGAGCGCCTGAATATGTAGCGAAAGTGATTAAATGTTACCGAGAAGCAATTGATGATATTGCCAAAGGAACTTACAGCAAAGAAAAAGTTATCGGCTGGATGCAAGAACTTGAAAAAGTATACAATCGTGGGTTTTGGAATGGCTATTATTTAGGGCAAAAATTAGGCGAATGGAGTAAAGAACCTGGTTCACATGCTACTCAGAAAAAAGTATATCTTGGTAAAGGAATGCACTATTTTTCAAAAGCTGAAATTGGACAATTTAAAATTGAAGCCTACGACCTAACAATTGGCGATACCATTTTAATTACAGGACCTACTACAGGCGCTCAAGAAATGGAATTAAAAAGTATGTTTGTTGATGATAAAGAAGCACAAACAGCCACTAAAGGAGATGAAGTTACCATGAAATTAGACTTCAAAATTCGTGCTTCGGATAAATTATATAAAATTGTAAAAACTGAATTTGCTAAAAATTAACAAGATAAATTTATATAATTTAAAGATAAAAAAAGGCAATAAATGGTTGTAATTACATTGCAAAGAAAGAAATGTATTGGTTGTAACTATTGTGTAGAAGTTGCACCTGCACAGTTTCAAATGTCTAAAAAAGATGGGAAATCAGTACTGTTACATTCTTTAGAAAAAAAAGGTTTTTTTACGATAAAAAACCCTGACGATAGTATTTTTGAAGCATCATTAGAAGCTAAAAAAGCTTGTCCTGTTAAAATTATTGAAGTAAAACAACGTTAAAATAAAAAATTGTATCGAGAACTTTTTTATCATCTAAATAAAGATAAAAGAATTCAAATTCTCGATACAATTTTAATTCCTTTTAGTCATTAAAATCAATCAAATTGACAAGAGTTATCAAAAAAAAAGCTAAAAACTACGGCAAATCAGAATGCAAAACTTAAGCTAACTAAATTCAGTTTGACAGATTCGATTTCTTATTTTTTGTTACATTTTTTTTAAAATAAAATTTAAATAGACTCTTAATACAAAGGTATTTTTAAAGAAACTTTTGTGCCTTTTGCCTTACCATTTTCGTCTAGCAAATCAATATAAATTAACGAATAATCATTTTGAAATTGTGTGGAAAAGTTTTTCAATCGCTCTTTGGTTAAGTAAATTCCTATTGATTTTCGATTTAACGTCTTATTATTTTTAATTCTAAGCGCTTCTCTTCTACCAATACCATTATCTTCTATTTCAACTTTAATAAACTCTTCACCTATTTTAAAAATAGATATTTCTAATTTTTTACTTCCTTTTTTTGACGATAATCCATGCCAAATTGCATTTTCTAGAAAAGGTTGTAAGATTAATGGAGGAACTTTAATTCTATCTAAATTTACAGATTCGTTAATATTTTGAGTATATGTTATAGCATTTGAAAGTCTAATATTTTCAATACTCATATACAAATTCATTGTTTTGAGTTCTTCATTTAAAGTAACTTCTTTTATTATGGTCGACTCTAAAATGTTACGCATTAATTTTGAAAATTTATTCAAATAATACACCGCATTTTTTTGTTCGTTATTAATAATATATAATTTAATCGAATTCAGGGCATTAAACACAAAGTGAGGATTCATTTGAATTCTTAACGTTTTTTGCTCTAACAGTAATATTTGTTTTTCATTTTTCAACAAACGCTGTCTGTATATTGAATATAATAAAAAGCCAAAAAAAGCAAGCAACATTAATACTATAATTAAAATATTTCTATTTCGAATGTGTTTTATTTTAGCTATTTTATTTTCAATCGCTAATTTTTTTATTTTATTAGCACTTACTTCAACATCGTATTTATTAATAAGACTATTTACATACCGAATATTCTTATCATTAAATGTTTTTTTTGCTATTTCTATTGATTTTTGATGATAATTTAGTGCTTGTTTATAATTTTCTGTTTGTTTATTTAATTCTGATAAATGCTCATAACAACTTTCTAAAATTGATACGTTATTGTTTTTCAATCCTATTTCTAATGATTTATCTAAGTAATAATTAGCCTTTTTATATTTTTTTAATTTTAAAAACACCCAACCTAAACTATTATATACTTTTGATAAAATATCACTATTAGCCAATTTTTCAGCAAATGTTAAAGTTTCTATTAAACAAGTATGAGCTGCTTTATATTTCCTTTTTAAAATTAAAACATTAGCTATACTATTATGACAAATTACTGTAATTAGCTTATCTTCATCCTCTGTATTATAGGCTAACGATTTTTTAAAATCAGCTAATGCTTTATCTAAATTTCCAATTTTTTGATATGTAACTCCTCGCTGTTGATAAGTGACTGCTAAACCACTAATATCTCCTATATTTTTTTGTATAGGAATCGATTGATTAAATAAATCTAAAGCTCTTTCATATTGTTTTAAAGATACATAAATGATAGCAATACTATTTATTGCAATACTAGTACTTCGTTTAACATCGCTGTTTTGATTTTTTGTGTTAGGTACAATATCTAACACTTGTTGATGATAATTTAAGGCTTCTCGAAGGTTATCTTGTTGGCTATAAAAATTCCCTATCTGATTTAATATTTCAAGTCTTCTTACATTATTTTTTGCTATTATAGCTTCTTTTAATGCTCTTTCAAGTCTTTCTATTTCTTCATATGTAAATAGCTTATCTTTAAGGTATTTTTTAATTTTAAAAAAAGTGAGTTCTTTTTTATCTATAGTATTTGAAAGTATAGTGTCACTATTTTTTTCTGCGAAGCAAGTATATGTTGTACACAGGAAAAAGAAAACTATAAAACCGATTATTTTCATAAAAGCAGTTCTAAAATTTTTCTAAAAAATCTGATTTCTTTTGACGAGAAACAGGGATTCTATGGTTATCTTCTAAAATAACATATCCGTCCGATTTTATAAACTGTTTTAATTTATTTAAGTTGATAATAAATGAATTGTGAATTCTAAAAAAATGCTCTTCAGGAAGTAGCGAATTTATTTCTTTTAATTTTTTTGTTACTACAATTTTTCTATTATTAATAGCATGAATTGTGCAATAATTACCATCAGACTCTACAAACACAATTTCCGATTGTTTTAAAAAAATTAGTTTTCCATCGGTATTGATTGTAATTTTTCTTTTGTTGAACTTTTTATTAAAATTAGAAAGTATTTGTTCAATTTTTTCACTGCTATTACTTTTTTCATGGTAATTTTTAACCCTATTTAATGTTACCTCTAAATCATCAGAATCTATGGGTTTTAATAAATAATCAATTGCATCATTTTTTAAAGCCTTTATAGCATATTCACTATAAGCAGTTGTAATAACAATGGCAAAATCTTTTTTATCTAATTTTTCTAACAATTGAAAACCGTCCATTGTTGGCATTTCAATATCTAAAAAAAGACAATCAATCGGATTATTGTTGATATATTTTATAGCTTGTTCTGCTTGAGTAAATGTTTGTATAATTTCTAAATCATCGTTAAAACTAGACAATTCCCACAAAAATCCTTCTATTGCCTTAGGCTCGTCATCAACAATTACAGCTCGTAACATACATCAAAATTTACCTCAAATATAATCGATATTAGGCTAAATAAAAACACAAAAAGCTGAAAAACACTATTTAAAAAAAGAGGTTGAGATAAAAATTAAAATAGAAACCAATTATACATAAATTGATACCATTTATACATAAGTTCTTTTTTCTGATGTCTTTTTAAAAGATATTTGCGCCACATATAATATACTTGAAAATCAATTTTGATAAATTGGGGGATTAATCAAAAATGATAATAAATAAAAGCATCACTTTAGAGTGATGCTTTTTTATGTAAAAAATTTTAAATTTAGCACATAAAAAAGCTCAAACAATAAATTGTTTGAGCTTTAATATATGTAATCAGAAATTTCTTAAGCCTCGAAAGGAACTATAGAAACGTAAGATCTGTCATTTCTTTTCTTTCTAAAAGCAACAACACCATCAACTTTAGCGTGTAAAGTATGATCTTTCCCCATGTAAACATTTTTACCTGGATTGTGCGTTGTACCTCTTTGACGAACAATAATATTACCTGCAATAGCAGCTTGTCCTCCAAAAATCTTTACTCCTAATCGTTTCGATTCTGATTCTCTACCATTCTTCGAACTACCGACACCTTTTTTATGAGCCATCTTATTTTGATTTTTTTAGATTAAACTTGTACGAGATTATTTTTCAATTCCTCCGTCTAACTTGTCTTGTAACACTTTTAATACATCCCACTCACCATCAGCAGCTAATTGTGCTTGTTTTGGCCAAGTAGTAGTAACTAAGTGAGATAAACGAGAACTAGCTTCTACTAAAATTTTACTTAATGTAGCTGGGTCTTGTTTTGCAACTTTCGCAAAAGTATCAATTCCTGCGTTCACTAAAGCTTGAGCAGCTTTAGGTCCAGCACCTTCAATCTTTGTTAAATCATCAGCTTTAGAAGCTTTTTTTGCAGCTTTCTTTGGTGCAGCTTTAGCAGCCTTTGGAGCAGCTTTAGAAGTTCCAGAAGCAACGATAGATTCAACTTGAATTTCAGTTAAATACTGTCTGTGTCCGTTTTTCTTTTTGTAACCTTTTCTTCTTTTCTTCTTGAAAACGATTACCTTATCACCTTTTAAGTGACGTAATACTTTTGCAGTTACTCCTGCACCTTTTATAGCTGGGGCGCCAATAGTTACGTTACCATTGTCTGCAATTAGCATAACGTTCTCAAATGTTACATTTGATCCTTCTGCGTCTTGTAAACGGTGTACGAATACTTTTTGGTCTTTTGCTACTTTAAATTGCTGCCCTGCTATCTCTACGATTGCGTACATACTTTTTGTTTTGCGTTATTAGTTTACATTTTCCTCATGAAAATGAGGCTGCAAATATACGTTGTATAAAAATAACAAACAATCTAAAGCTCAGAAAATTACTACTAATTTGCATCAAAACAAGTATTTACTTCTTAAAAAAGTAATAATAACCTATCTATCAAAACATTTCAATTGATACTTACTTTTTGTTTGGAGCTATTTCCCGCTTTCCGCACTCGCTCTTTTTTGAAAAAAAATCAAAAAAGGAGCTCAAACAATTGCTACAATCGGGGCTAAGCATCATCATCATATTTAAGATATTTCAACATTATTTTACAACTTTTAAAATCATTTTTCAACTTAAATAACCTAATAACCTGTTTAATTTCATTTGAAAAAAATTGTAACAGAATAATAAGAAATCGCATCGGTCAACCTGAATTCATTTCAGGTTCGCATCCTGATTTGCCGTAGTTCTCCCCCTTTTTTTTTGATGATTCTTGTCAATTCGAGTGATTTTAATGACTAGAAGGAATTAAAATTGTATCGAGAATTTGAATTCTTTTATGTTAATGAATTTCATGCTAAAAAAGTTCTCGATACAATTTTTTTGAAGGAAAAAAATCACTCGAACTCACAGTTTATTTAATTTTTAAACAGACTCTAACATAAAAATCACAAAAAAATGTTAAAAAATAACCTTATTAAAATCTAGATATCATAATATGTAACAAACATCTTAACTTCACGTCCTATATAAAAATCAGTTAAAAACTAAAAAAAATATCCATGAAAAAAAGTATGATAACTCTTTCAATGGCTTTACTTGTTGGCTTCTATGCTACTGCTCAAAAAGTCGAATTTAAAGAGTACGATTTAAGCAACGGAATGCACGTAATTTTGCATCAAGACAAGTCTGCTCCTGTAGTAACAACAGCAGTAATGTATCATGTTGGCGCTAAAGATGAACAGCCAAACAGAACAGGAATGGCACATTTTTTCGAACACTTATTATTTGAAGGAACAAAAAACATTAAAAAAGGAGACTGGTTTAAAATTGTTTCATCTAATGGAGGAAAAAACAACGCCAATACCACCGATGATAGAACTTATTATTACGAAGTATTTCCTTCAAACAACCTAGAATTAGGTTTATGGATGGAGTCGGAACGTTTATTACACCCTGTAATTAATCAAGGTGGTGTCGATACTCAGAACGAAGTTGTAAAAGAAGAAAAAAGATTACGTGTTGACAATCAACCGTATGGAAGCTTCTTAGAAAATGTTAAAAAGAATATTTTTAAAAAGCATGCTTATAAAGGAACTACTATCGGAAAAATGAAGCATTTAGACGACGCTACTTTAGCGGAGTTTTTAGCCTTTAATAAAAAATTCTACGTTCCTAATAATGCTACTTTAGTTGTTGCTGGTGATATCAATATCAAAAAAACTAAAAAATTGGTAGAAGCTTATTTTGGAAACATACCTAGAGGTGCCGAAGTAACAAGGAAATTTGTAAAAGAAGCCCCAATTACCAAACAAATAAATGCCAAGGCGTATGATGCAAATATTCAAATTCCTGCAATTGTAAATGCCTACAGAACTCCTTCTATGAAAACTAGAGAAGCGAGAGTTTTAGACATGATTTCAACCTATTTAAGCGATGGAAAAAGCTCTATTTTATATAAAAAATTAGTCGATACTAAAAAAATGGCATTACAAGTAGGTGCTTTTAGTCTTAGCCAAGAAGATTACGGAACTTACGTGGTGTATGGGCTTCCTTTAGGAAAAACTTCTTTAACTGATTTAACCAAAGAAATTGATGAAGAAATTGTAAAAATACAAACCAATTTAATTTCAGAAAAAGCCTATAAAAAATTACAAAATAAATTTGAAAATGATTTTGTAAATGCTAACGCAAGTGTTGAAGGTGTTGCAAATTCTTTAGCTCGTTTTAACGTATTATATGGCGATACCAATTTAATAAATACCGAAATTGATATTTTTCGTTCTATTACTCGTGAAGAAATTAGAGCTGCTGCAAAAAAGTACCTAAACCCAAATCAACGATTAGTTTTAGAATATTTACCAAAAAAGAAATAAATCAAAAGACATTAATATATTATGAAAACAAAAATAGTATCACTTATCGCAATTTTAGCAATGTCTTTTGCTACCACTGCACAAATAGATAGAAGCGTACAACCAAAACCAGGACCAGCTCCAAAAGTACGATTAGGTAAAGTGAAAAAATTTACACTACCTAATGGTTTACAGGTAATTATGGTTGAAAACCATAAATTACCAAGAGCATCTGCTAGCTTAACTATTGATAACAAAGCCGTTTTTGAAGGTGAAAAAGCAGGTTTATCAAGTGTTATGGGAAGTTTGTTAGGACGTGGAACAGCAAACATTACCAAAGATGAATTTAACGAAAAAGTAGATTATTTAGGTGCTTATGTTGACTTTTATAGCTCAGGTGCATCGGCAAGTTCATTAATTAAATACTTTCCTCAAGTATTAGAATTAATGGCTGATGGCGTTAAAAACTCAGCGTTTACTAAAGAAGAATTTGATAAAGAAATTGCCGTTACTTTAGACGGTTTAAAATCAAATGAAAAAAGTGTAACTGCTATAGCAAGAAGAGTTGAAAGTGCTTTAATCTATGGAAAAAAACATCCTTTCGGAGAGTTTACAACCAAAAAATCAATTGGTAATATTACCCTTGCTGATGTTAAAAATAACTTCAATACTTATTACAAACCAAACAACGCTTATTTAGTTATTGTTGGAGATATTAACACTTCAAAAACTAAAAAAATGGTTACTAAATTATTTAGTAATTGGAAAAAAGGAAACGTACCTGCTGTTGCTTTTGATAAACCAAAAAACGTAAACAAAACCGAAATTAACTTTATCAATATGCCTAATGCGGTACAATCGGAAATTGTAGTAGCAAATAATATCGATTTAAAATTAGGCGATAAAGATTACTACGCTGCAATATTAGCAAACACCATTCTTGGTGGTGGCGGAACTGCACGTTTATTTTTAAATTTACGTGAAGACAAAGGCTATACTTATGGTTCATATTCTAGTATTAGACAAAGTAGAGATGCTGCAACATTTAGGGCTAGCGCTAGTGTTCGTAACATTGTTACCGATAGTTCAGTCGTTGAAATTCAAAAAGAAATTCGCAAAATTAGAACACAAAAAGTATCTGATGAAGAATTGAAAAATGCCAAAGCAAAATATGTAGGTAATTTTGTAATGGAAGTTCAAAAACCTGTAACTGCTGCTCGTTATGCTTTAAATATTGCACGTTATAATTTACCTACTGATTTTTATGAAAACTACTTAGAAAACATCAATTCAGTAACAATAACAGATATTCAAAATGCTGCTGTAAAATATTTTAAAGCAAACAATGCTAGAATTATAATTACAGGAAAAGCAACAGATGTTTTAGAAAACTTAGAAAAAAATAAAGAATATAGCATTCAATATTTTGATAAAGAAGGAAATGCTACTGCAAAACCTGCAATGAGTTTACCTATTCCTAAAGGTATTACTTCTACTTCGGTAATTGACAACTATTTTAAAGCCATTGGTGGTAAAGATAAAATTGCAAGTGTAAAAACTTTAAAAACTACTTCAGAAGCTAAAGTTCAAGGAATGCAATTAACTTTAGTTAAAAAAAGTGCTGCACCTAACAAAACTTCAACAATTGTTTCAATGGCAGGAAATGTAATGCAAAAAGAAGTTTTTGATGGTGTAAATGGCTATCAAGAAGCTCGTGGACAAAAGAAACAATTAAAAGGTAAGGAACTTGAAGATGCAAAAAATAATGCAGCTCCTTTTGCTGATGCAGCCTATAAAAATGGTACTTTAAGCAGAATAGAACCTATTAACGGTAAAAATGCCTATGTAATTATCTTCCATAAAAAAGAAATTTTTTATGATGTAAAATCAGGCTTAAAAGTGAAAGAAATATCGGTAGCTAAAGGACCTCAAGGAGAGGTAAAAGTGCCTTTAGAATTCTCTGATTATAAAGAAGTAAACGGAATTAAATTTCCTCATTTAGTAATCCAATCAATGGGACCTATGAAAATGAACTTCAAATTAAAAGAAGTAAAAATTAACGAAGGTGTTTCTAATGCTGATTTTCAGTAAAATAGAGTTTTTAAAACTACTTTTAAAGAGTCAAAACGGTTGTTTTGGCTCTTTTTTTATACGCTATTTTATTTCGCCTTATTTACCAACCAAACACCAAATAAAATAATTCCACCAGCTAATAATTGAACTAAACTTAATTTTTCATCATCAGCTAAACCCCAGGCAACAGCAACAATCGGGATTAAATAAGTTACTGATGATGCAAAAATAGGAGTCGTTAAATGTACCATTTTATTATACAATATTTTTGCAATTCCTGTTCCCAAAATAGCTAAAATAGTTATATACCCAAATGTCGTAGTCATTTGATCGTTTAATTCAAATAATGTAAAAAAATCAGAAAAAAATAACACTAAAGATGCAGGAATAATCAATACTAAAAAATTACCTGTTGTTATTGCCAAGGCGTCTAAATCTGATAAATACTTTTTGATTATATTTACGTTAAAAGCATATCCGATAGATGAAAAAACAACCAAAATAGCATACCAATAATTTTGATTAGGATTCAGTTCTGCACCTTTTAAAATTAGAATAAGTGTTCCTATTAAACCGACTAAAATACCTATAAATTGTTTTTTATTAAAGGCAAATCCAAAAATTAAAGCTCCTAAAATAAACGTATTAAAAGGTGTTAGCGAACTCAAAATAGCAGTAATAGCACTGTCGATACCTTTTACTGCAAAAGCATACATAAAAACAGGAAAAAAAGTTCCTAAAAAAGCAGTGTATAAAATATAAATTTGATGTTTTTTTTGAATTTTTTTAAGACTTTTAAAACCTATCAGTAATAAAAAAATAGCAGTAATTAAAATCCTTAAAGCTCCTAATTGTATTGGAGTTACCCCAATTAATGCTTTTTTCATCAATATAAAAGAGCTTCCCCAAACAAGTGCAAGCACTATTAAATACAACCATTTAACTTGTTTACTATTCATTTTCAATTCATTTAACTACAAAATTCGATTATTAATCTCTATAAATTTAATTTTATTAATAACTTTGCTAAATAACCCTATAAATTAAAATTATGAAATTTCAAAAAATAGTATTTGCACTTGCTTTAGTTAGTTTTTTAGTCATCGGATGTAAAAATGAGGCAAAAAAAGATGCAAAAACAGAAACCATAACTCAAGAACAAAAAAAACCTAGAAAAATAAAAGAACTAGCTTTACATATTTCTGGAATGACCTGTGAAATAGGTTGTGCTAAAAAAATAGCATCAGATTTATCTAAAAAAGAAGGGGTTTTAAGAGTAAATGTTATATTTAAAGATAGTATGGCTACTGTAAAATATGATGAAAATAACACTAATAAAGCCGATTTAATTACTTTTATCGAAGCTATTGGAAATGGAAAAATGTACAAAGCATCAGAAACAACTAAAAAAACTTGTAAAGAAGGATGTGAAAAAGCTTGTTGCGACAAAAGTGATGCTGAGAAAAAAACTTGTGCTTCAAAATGTAAAAAAGCATGTGATTCAAAAGTAAAAAGTGATAAAAAAGCATGTGCTGCTGCTTGTGAAAAAAAATGTTGCACTAAAATGGAAACTGAGAAAAAAGCCTAATGTTTTTTTAAAATATACTTAGAACCTGTTTAAATTTTATCTAAAAAAATTTTATATCAGAAAAATAAGAAATCGAATTCGTTAAACTGAATTTAGCGTAAGTTTTACATCCTGATTTTCTCTTTTTTTTAGCTTTTTTTGATGATGATTATATATCAGAATAATTTTTATGACTAAAAGGGATTAAAATTGTATCGAGAATTTGAATTCTTTTATATTAATGAATTTTATATAAGAAAGTTCTCGATACCATTTTTTTTGAAAGAAAAAATTACTCGAACAGACAGTTTATTTAATTTTTAAATAGGCTCTTAAACGAAGCTTCTCATTTGAGAAGCTTTTTTTATGAGTTTACCTTATCTTTGTAAAAACTTTTTTTGATGAAAAAACACTTTCCTCTCTTAGTAAAAATAGCATTAATTTCTGTATATATTATATTTTTAGCGGGTTCAGTAGTTCGTATGACAGGCTCAGGAATGGGCTGCCCTGATTGGCCAAAATGCTTTGGTTATTACATCCCTCCTACTTCGGAAGCTCAAATTACTTGGCATCCGAATACACAATATAAAAAAGGGATGATTATTGTTAAAAATGAAGTACTTTTTGTTGCTGAAAAAAATTTAAAAACATCCGAAGAATTTGATACTAGTAATTGGGTAAAATATACAAAACACAGTTACGCAAAGTTTAATAAATTACATACTTGGACGGAATATATCAACCGATTATCGTCGGCATTAGCAGGAATTCCATTCTTGTTTTTAATTTTTGTTTCGCTTTCTTTTTGGAAAACAAACAAAAAAATTACACTTTTATCTTTTGGAGCTTTTTCTTTAATGCTTTTTGAAGCTTGGCTAGGTAAAACCGTAGTAGATTCTAATTTAAAACCCACTATTATTACCATTCATATGGTAGCTGGTTTGGTTATTGTTGCCTTATTATTATGGCTTTTATTTATCGTTTCTGACCGTAAAAAAACAACTTATAAATACAATTCATTATTTAATAAATTACTACTTTTTTCGGTAGTATTTTCATTGATTCAAATAGCCATGGGAACTCAGGTTCGTCAGTTTATTGATGAGCAAGTAAAGCTTTTTGGTTTTGATAACAAACAATATAGTTTACTAAATCCTAGTTTTAAATTTTATTTTCATCGTTCGTTTACCATTGCTATTGTATTGGTTAACTTAGGAATGTTTTACTTAAATCAACTCAAAGATTTAGGCTATAAATTAGTAAATTGGATTGTTGCTTTAATATTTTTAGAAACTATTACAGGTATTTTAATGTATTATGCCGAATTTCCGTTAGGAACACAAGCAATACATTTACTTTCGGGAGCTATTTTATTTGGATTACAGTTTTATTTATTGTTGCAATCTCGTCGTGTAATAAATCAATAAAATAAGTACTTTTTTAAAATTATGTAAAAATGCCTAGCCCCGATTGAAGCATTTGTTTGAGCTCCTTTTTTTGATTTTTCTTCAAAAAAAGAGCGAGTGCGGAAAGCGGGAAATTGCTTCAAAAAAAAATATAAATTAAGACATAATTAGTCTTCCCATTCTAAAGTTTCTAGCATTTGAATCATGTCTTTTTTGATGTATTCAACGGCAGGTAAAATAGAATCGTAATTAGGTTTGCTATAAAAAAATAGTGAACCTTTTAAAAAATGATTCGTGCTATCGGTTACATGAAATTGTAGTTGTGATGCGGCATTTCCTGATATTTCACACATTTTTCCATATACTTTTTTATCGGAATTAGCATAATCTCTCCACGAAATATGGTCTGCTTTTACGGTGTGTTCTAAAACCAATTTTTCAGATTCAATAAACAGTTCTCTCAGGTTATTTTTTACAGGTCGGTAGGTAATATCTACAGATGCTTTTAAAGCTGGATATTTGATTTTTAACCAATTATTTTTTAAAATTTTAACGCTTGCGTTTTTTGCTACATCAAAACTATATGGAGTATTTTTGTTTAATTTTTGATATCCTAAGTTAGGATATTCTAACCTTAAATACGCTTTGGGTTTAGGCAAATTTTCGTTAATACAACTTGTTAAATTTAATAATAATAAGGCTGATATTAGCCATAAAATTTTACGCATTTCGGGTTGTTTTTATTTGTTTTATACGTTTTTTATCTAAGGCTTCAATGGTAAATGTATAGTTCGTGAAATTTATTTTTTCGCCTTTTTTAGGAAATTTCCCTGATATTTCTAAAATAAAACCTGCTAGGGTTTCGCTTTCTCCTTTTAAGGTTTCAAATTTTTCATCGTCATCATCTAAAACACGGCAGAAGTCTTTTATTGTTATTTTTCCTTCAAAAATATAATTGTGATCATCGATCTTTGAATAGGTTAAATCGTCATCGTCAAATTCGTCGTTTATATCGCCAACTATTTCTTCAATAACATCTTCTAGAGTTACTATTCCGCTAGTACCGCCATATTCATCAACAACGATGGCTAGGTGCATTTTTTTTTCTTTAAACTCGGCTAATAAATCATCTAATTTTTTGTTTTCTGGTACAAAAAAAGGAGCTCTTATCAAATTTTGCCACTCAAAGGTTTTTTCATTCAAATATGCCAATAAATCTTTGGCATATAAAACGCCAATAATCGTATCAATATTTTCATTATAAACAGGATTTCTAGAATATCCATTTTTTAAAATCATTTTTAAAACCTCTTCGTAAGAGGTATTATTGTCAATAGCACAAACATCAGTGCGGGGTTTCATTATTTGTACGGTTTCGGTATTTCCAAAATTTACAATACCTTCTAAAATTTTTTGTTCGTCTTTGGTGGTGGCTCCGCTAGCAGTTAACTCTAGGGCTTCAGATAAACGTTCTACCGAAAAATTATGATTTTTATTACCTAATTTATTTTCAACAATACTGGTTAATTTTATTAATGGTGTGCTTAATGGAGTTAAAATAATATTTAAAAACTGAATTGGTTTTGCCATAAAACTAGCAAATAAAAGCGATTTTCTGGTGGCATATACTTTTGGCAATACTTCGCCAAATAGTAAAATTAAAAAAGTAACAAAAACAACTTCTACTAAAAATTTTACGCCTTCTGAGAGTTCACTAAAAAACACTTCTCCTAGGGAAGCGAATATCAATACGATTAAAATATTGATAAAATTATTAGTTATTAAAATGGTTGCTAATAGTTTTTTTGGTTTTTCAAGAAGTAGTACAACATTACTTTTTTGTTTTGATGTTGTTGAAAGTTCACTTAATTGGGTTGGTGAAATTGAAAAAAAAGCAACTTCTGCTCCTGAAACTAATGCTGAAGATATTAATAAAGATAATAATACTAAACAGTTTATTATTGTTAACAAATCAATGTTTGATATAGCCAAAAACAAGGAGTTGGGTTCTGTGTCCAATTTTTAAATTTTAAGTAAAATGCTATTATAAATTTGTATTATTTTGATATATTCCTTTTACTGTAGTGCTATTTTCTGTAGCTTTATTAGCTACAGGAGCTTTTACAGTAAGGTCTTTTTTTGTTGATAAAAAAGTCATTTCTTGTACTTGAATTTCAGTGGTATAACGTTTTTGCCCATCTGCTTCGTACTGACGGGTTTTTATGCGTCCTTCGCAATATACTTTATCGCCTTTTGATAAATATTTTTCACAAATTTCGGCTAATTTATTACGCACAACAATATTATGCCACTCAATACTACTTATTTTCTCCCCTGTTTGACGGTTCGTATAATTTTCATTGGTTGCCAATGGAAATCGACCAACAGAATTTCCTCCTTCAAAATAATGCATTTTTAATTTATCACCTAAATGACCTATTAAAATAACTTTATTTACTGTTCCTGCCATGTGTTCATTATTTGTGTAAAATCAAATATACGAAATTAACTAAGCCTTCGTTAAAAATTCGTTTAAAAAATTATCAATTAGCACTGGCACAGGGTATTGCTTAATATCGTTCCATAAAATAGTTTTTTCGGAAGTATTTGTTGTTTTTACAATCCAAAATTTAGTCGATAAATGTTGATGTGATAATTTATGAACAATATCTTTTTGATTAAATAATGTTAATATAGTTTCTTTTGGAAAAAGCTTAGCAAATTCAGGCTGCTCAATTAATTGTGTTTCATTAATAGCTGTTGTTGTTTCAATTAATGGAAATTGATACAATCCTTGCCAAATCCCTTTACCAATTCGTTGTTCGATATTAGTTTTATTATCATCTGTAACAACAACTAAATAATTAAAATATCGCTTTTTAACTTTTATTTTCTTCTCTTTTACAGGAAGTTCTTTAATTAGTTTTTTATCTAAAGCCACACAACTTTCTGATAAGGGACAAGAGTCGCATAATGGGTTTTGAGGTTTGCATTGTAAAGCGCCAAAATCCATAATTGCTTGATTATACATTCCTGGTTGCGATACATCAATTAATGTTTGTGCTAATTCTTTAAATTCTTTAATTCCTTTAGATGAATTAATAGCAGTTTTTATACCGAAATAACGGGCTAAAACTCGGTACACGTTTCCGTCAACAACTGCCACAGGTTCGTCATAACAAACCGATGCAATTGCCGATGCAGTATAATCTCCAATTCCTTTTAATTTTAAGAGTTCTTTATAAGTATTCGGAAAAACACCATTAAAATCATTTGCCACTTGTTTTGCTGTAAAATGTAGGTTTCTAGCTCTTGAATAGTAGCCTAATCCTTGCCATAATTTAAGTACCGTGGTTTGATCTGCTTTAGCTAAATCGAAAACAGTTTCAAAGTTTGTTGTAAAACTTATAAAATAGGGCAATCCTTGGGCTACTCTTGTTTGTTGTAGCATTATTTCGCTTAACCAAACTAAATAGGGGTCTTTAGTTTTACGCCAAGGTAAATCTCTTTTATTTTTTAAATACCAATATATAAGTTTGGAAGTAATCATTGGGGTTTTATTTTAAATTTTAAATAAACTATTTGGATTCTTTTTTAAGCATTTTTAAAGTCTTAAAAATTAATTAGCCACACATATATTCATAAAAAATCGTTAAAAATTAATTTTTTCATCTTCTAAAACAGTCATAAATATTTTAATTCAAACAAGCTAAAACACTTATAATCACTATTGTTAATTATTATATGATATCTATCATTTATTAATAAAATAATAAAAAGAGCCTAAATAAGCTAAAATTTTGTTAATATTGTATCTTTAATTTAACGTTTAGGAAAAGAACCCTTCAATTTTAATACTTTATTAATTCAAAATTACTAATTCAAATATTTAATTTTATGCAACAAATTACAAAAACATTAATAGTGTTTTTTATCTTAACTTTTCAGCTCACCTATGGGCAAAAAATAACAACCTCAGGGGTTGTTTCCGACAAATCAGGACCATTACCAGGTGTTACTATTTTAATCAAAGGTACTGCTTTTGGTACAGAAACAGATTTTGATGGACAATACACCATTAAAACAACAAAAAAAGATGTACTTGTTTTTAGTTTTGTTGGAATGAAACCTGTTTCAAAAACAGTAAATTCAACGGCAGCTATCAATGTTGTTATGACTGAAGATGAAAATCTTTTAAACGAAATTGTGGTTACAGGTATTACTGTTACCGATAAAAGGTTATTTACAGGAGCTTCAACTTCTTTAAAGGCTGCGGATATCAAATTAGACGGTGTTCCTGAAATTAGTAGAGGTCTTGAAGGTAGAGCTGCTGGGGTTACGGTACAGAATGTATCGGGAACTTTTGGTGCTGCTCCAAGAATTAGAGTACGTGGTGCAACATCTATTTATGGAAATTCAAAACCTTTATGGGTGGTTGATGGTATTATTTTAGAAGATGCTATTGACGTTTCTGCTGGAGATTTATCATCAGGAGATGCAAGTACCTTAATAAGTTCAGCTATTGCAGGTTTAAACTCTGACGATATTGAAAGTTTTGAGGTTTTAAAAGATGGTTCTGCGACTTCAATTTACGGTGCACGTGCTATGGCAGGTGTTATTGTAATTACCACTAAAAAAGGTAAAGCAGGTGTTAGTAATGTTAATTATACAAACTCAACTACCTTTAGAATGAGACCTAGTTATAATGATTTTAACATCATGAATTCACAAGAACAGATGTCTGTTTATGAAGAAATGCGTGCTGGTGGATGGTTAAACTATAGTAAGGTTGCAAATGCTAGAGAAAGCGGTGTATATGGTGAAATGTATCAATTATACGATAAATTAGATGCTAACGGAAATTTTATCGTTCGAAATACAGCACAATCTAGAGCAGCTTTTTTAAGAAAAGCAGAACTTAGAAACACCGACTGGTTTAAAGAATTATTTAATATTAATGCTTTACAAAGTCATGCGGTAAATGTATCTTCAGGTACCGATAGAGCTACTTATTATGCTTCATTAAGTGCTATGGTAGATCCAGGATGGACAAAAGCTAGTAGCGTTAACAGATATACGGCTAATTTTAAATCAATCTTTAAAATTTCTGATAAATTAACTTTAAGTAGTATTAGTAACGGTTCTTTTAGAAAACAAAAAGCACCAGGAACTTTATCGCAAGATACTGATTTGGTAACAGGTACCGTAAAAAGAGATTTTGATATAAATCCTTTTTCTTACGCCCTTAATACTTCTAGAGTTTTAGACCCAACTAAAAATTATACTAGAAATTACACTGATTTTAATATTTCTAAAGAATTAGAAGAAAATTATATTGATATTAATGTAGTTGACTTAAAATTTCAAAGTGAATTAAAATACAAAGTAAACTCTAAGATAAACCTTAGTGCATTAGGAGCTTTAAAATACCAAACCTCATCTTTAGAGCATAATACTACTGAGTTTTCTAATCAGGCAAATGCTTTTAGAGCCGATTATAATGAAATTATTAGAAATGCCAACCCATTTTTATATACCGATCCTGACAATCAATACGCTACACCTATTAGTGTTTTACCAGAAGGAGGAATTTTTAGAAAAACTACACATAGTATGTTAGGCTATGATTTTAGAGGAACTTTTTCATATAAAGATGTTATTAACGATGACCATACGGTAAACTTTTACGCAGGGGCTGAGGCTAATTCTGCAGATAGAAAGAAAACCAATTTTACAGGATGGGGACTACAATACTCTTTAGGAGAAGTGCCTTTTTATGGCTATGAATTATTCAAAAAAAGTATTGAAGAAAACACCCTTTACTACGGTTTAAAAAATACAAAATACAGAAACTTAGCCTTTTTTGGAAACACTACATATTCTTGGAAAAGACGTTATACTCTTAATGGTACTTTCCGTTATGAAGGGTCAAATAAATTAGGTAAATCGAAAGCATCTAGATGGTTACCTACTTGGAATGTATCTGGTGCTTGGAATGTACATGAAGAAGATTTCTTTCATCATTTAGCCCCTTTAGAAAGCCTTACTTTTAGAGCTTCATACAGTTTAACTGCCGATAGAGGTCCTGAAAACGTTTCAAACTCATTAGTTGATATTAGAAGTAAAAACCCTTGGAGACCCTCTGCAGGAAGTAAAGAAAGTGCTTTATACGTAAAAGGATTAGAAAATAGCGAATTAACTTACGAAAAGAAACATGAATTAAATCTTGGTTTTGATACCAGTCTTTTTGACGGTCGTTTAGCTGTTGGTGCAGATTGGTACCAAAGAAATAACTTTGATCTTATTGGCCCTACAAATACTCAAGGTATTGGTGGTGAAATTACAAAATATGGTAATATTGCTGAAATGAAATCAAGTGGTTTAGAATTATCAATTTCTGGAACTCCTATTAAAACAGAAGATTTTTCTTGGCAAACAAGTTTTGTATATTCTAAAACAAAAAATGAAGTTACAAAATTAGATTCACAACAAAGAGTTATCGATTTAGTAACAGGATATGGTTTTGCTAAACAAGGATACCCTGTAAAAGCTATTTTTTCAATTCCTTTTGCTGGTTTAAACGAAGAAGGTTTACCTACTTTTCAAGATCAAGAAGGTAATGTATCTATTGGAGAAGTATATTTTCAAGAAAGAGACAAATTAGACTTTTTAAAATATTCAGGTTCTGCTGACCCAACAGATGTTGGTAGTTTTGGAAACATTTTTAAATACAAAAATTTACGTTTAAACATCTTTACAACTTACTCATTTGGTAATGTAATCCGTTTAAATCCTGTTTTTAGTTCAAGATATTCTGATTTATCAGCCTTACCAAAAGAATTTGAAAACAGATGGATATTACCTGGAGATGAAAAGTTCACAAACGTACCTGTAATTGCTAGTACAAGACAAGAAAACAGAGTTGGTGTATCTGATTTAAGAACTGCTTATAATGCGTATAATTATTCTGATGCTCGAATTGCAAAAGGAGATTTTGTACGTTTAAAAGAAGTTTCATTAGCTTTCCAATTTCCTAAAGAATATGTAACTAAAATAAATGTTAAAAGTTTGTCTTTAAAATTACAAGCAACTAACTTATTTTTATTGTATTCTGATGATAAATTAAACGGACAAGACCCTGAATTTTTTAACTCTGGTGGAGTTGCAACTCCTTTAGCGAAGCAATTTACATTTACATTGAAATTAGGATTATAATTTTTAAAATTAAAAAATGAAAAATAATATAAATAAATTACTGGCAATCGCTCTTTTGTCTTTCATTGCAATTTCTTGTGGTGACTTTTTAGACGAATTACCTGATAACAGAACAGAAGTAGACAACAACAATAAGATTAGGAAAATATTAGTTTCTGCATACCCTAGCACTAGTTATGGTATGTTAGCTGAACTATCTTCTGATAATATTGACGATTACGGTTTAGACAACCCAAATACCGACCGATTTTTAGAACAAGCATCGTACTGGAAAGAAATCACTGAAACCGATAATGACGGGCCTGCTTCACTTTGGGGAAGCTGTTATAATGCCATTGCAAATGCAAACCAAGCACTAGCTTCAATTGAAAATAGCAGCAACCCTGCTTCATTAGCTGCTGAAAAAGGAGAAGCTTTGATTGCCAGAGCTTATAGCCATTTTATATTGGTTAATATGTTTAGTAAACACTACAGCGCTAAAAGTAGCAATACTGATTTAGGGATTCCTTATTTAGAAGCTCCTGAAACAACACTTAACCCTAAATATAAAAGAGGTACCGTAAAAGAAGTGTATCAAAAAATCAATAAAGATATTGAAGAAGGATTGCCACTTATTAGTGATAATATTTACACCGTACCTAAATATCACTTTAATGTAAAAGCATCTTATGCCTTTGCAGCACGTTTTAACTTATACTACGAAAACTGGGCAAAAGCAAAAAAATATGCTTCTGTTGTAGTAACAGCAAACCCTTCTGGTGTATTAAGAGATTGGAAAGCGTTAAATGAAATTGTTAAAGAACAAGACCCTGTAGCTAAAGCTTATTATGAAGCACCTAGTACTTTATTTACCCAAGCATATACATCTAGTGCAGGATATCATTTTGGTCGTTCTTTTAGAGGTTCACGTTTCAACCACACGAGTGCTATTGCTAATAGAGAATCATTAAGCGTTGCTTTACCATGGGCTAATAATGCGAGTTTATTTCCTCACTACAGACCTTTTGTGTATGAAACAACTAATTTAGATAAAACGTTGTTTATGAAATTACCATCTTTATTTGAAATTACAGATGCTGTTTCACAAACGGGGTATTCAAAAACTATTAGAACACCATTTACTACCGATGAGACTTTGTTAGTAAGAGCGGAAGCAAACGTAATGTTAAAGCAATACGATGCTGCCCTAGCAGATTTAAATTCATTTACTATGAATTATAATCAAAAACAACCAACAACTACTATTGACCAAGTAAACACTTTTTACAATGCTGTTCCTTATTCAACAGAAGCTACCGCTACACAAAAGAAAAAATTAACTGCTTCTTTTACAGTAACAGCTGGTACACAAGAAAATATGTTACATTATACACTTCAATTAAGAAGAATATTAACAATGCACGATGGTTTAAGATGGTTTGATAATAAACGATACGGAATTGTTGTACCAAGATACCTAAATGGTAAAAACGGAGCAATTAGTGTTGCCGATGTTTTAACAGCAAACGACAACCGTAAAGCATTACAATTACCTAAAGATGTTATTACCGCAGGTTTAACCCCTAACCCTAGATAAAACTAAAATTACTACAATTATGAAAAATATAAAATATATAGTTTTAGCTCTAGCCATTACATTTAGTGGTTGCGAAGAAACTAATTTACCAAACACAAACAGAAGTGCCATTAACACTGATTTTGGGCATCAGAATGACTTTGACAAGTTTTTAAAGAAAGAATTTGTAACGCCTTATAATATTGAAATTTTATATAAATTACCAGATATTCAAACTGATTTTAATTACACATTAGTTCCTTCTGAATATGAAAAATCAATAAAATTAGCCAATCTAATTAAGTATTTGTGTTTAGATGCTTATAATGCAATAGCACCTGCTAGCTTTTTAAAAGAAACCTTTCCTAAGCAATTAGTTTTTGTAGGGTCGCCAGGATATAATAGCAATGGAACTATTTTATTAGGAACAGCAGAAGGAGGACTTAAAGTATCGCTTTATAACATCAATAACTTAGATGTTACGAATGTTGAAGAATTAAACAGTTCTTATTTTAATACTATTCACCATGAATTTGGGCATGTTTTACACCAAAAGAAACCTTTTTCTACTGATTTTAATCAAATTGTTGGTGCAGGATATATTGGCGATGAATGGAGTAAAAAATGGAAAGCTGGCGAATCTTTAAAAGCAGGTTTTATTAGCGATTATTCTAGTAACCAAGTAAGTGATGATTTTGTTGAATTAATTTCTCATTATGTATTATATTCTAATGAAAAATGGAATGCTACTCTTGTGAAAGCAGGTGATGATGGTGCTTTAAAAATTAATGCTAAAATGGCAATAATTAAAAGCTATTTAATAAATAATTGGGAAATAGATATTGATGAGCTACGTACTGAAATACAAAAAAGGTACAACAATTTAAGTTCACAAGATTTAGATAAAATAAACTAGAAAAAATGAAAAAAACAATAAATAAATTCCTAGTATTTTTGCTGTTCGTAGGGGTTACAATATCTTGTAACAACAATACCGAAGAAGCAATTTTTAACGAACCGACTTCTGTTAGAATTCAAAAATCAATTTCTGAATATAGAGATTTATTAACTTCATCTGAAAATGGATGGATTATTGAATATTACCCTGATGAAAAGCAAAACATCGGTGGTTTTAACTATGCTGTAAAATTCAATAAAGATTTAACCACAGAGGTTGTACGTGAAAGTGCCTTTGCAACAAAAGCATCAAACATGTTTGATGTAATTGCAAACGCAGGTCCCTTATTAACCTTTAATACCTACACTTCGCTAACGCACTTTTATGCAAACCCAAATAGTAACGATTCTGATGGAGCTGGTGGTGATTACGAGTTTGCATTAACTTCTAAAACAGCAGATGTTATTACCTTAACAGGAGCACAGTCGCGTAATAAAATGCGAATGTTTAAACTTAACGAAGCACCTCAAGTATATTTAACGAAAGTAAACGAAGTTAGTAGTTTTATTTCTATTGTTTTTGGTGCTGCCATTAATGGTAAAGCTACAGAAATTAGCTTAACGAACCGTCATATTACTTTTCCTACATCAAAAGAAAATAAAGAAGATGAACAAGCTATTGATATGGCATATCATTTTACACCTACAGGAATTAAATTATATGAAGCAATTACTGTTGATGGTAATCAAGTAAGTGAATTTACTTTAAATAAAGCCTTAAATCAATTAACATCTCTTGATAGTAAGGTTGTTATTGACTTAGCTAAAAGCCCATTTAATATAAACCAAGATTGGAGTATTGATACCACAAACCCTTCAGACACTTCTGATGAGTTTTTTAATAAATATGTTGAAATCTACAAAGCCAATGGTGCCGCTTATGGTGAAGAACTACAGCGCTCAATTTTATTTGGAAATACAACGACAAAAGAAACTTCGCCTGGTATTCTTTTTAAATCGAAAGATTCAGCTAAAAGAACATGGGTTACACAGCAAAAATTAGATTTTTCACTTATTAATAATGATAGTGAATTAACCATCTCTAAAGGAGCTCAAGGTTTAAACTGGTCTTATTACACACATTTAGATCCTTTAGTTGATTATATTATTAAAGGAGCTCCATATACAATAGATCAAATTACCCCAAAACAAGTTAAATTAACAAGTACTGCCGATGCAAATGCTTGGTTTGTTTTAAAATTATAATTTATTACAACAATAAAAAAAGCCCTAATAGTTTTTAAAATTATTAGGGCTTTTATTTTAAAAAAATTTTATTCTTGTTAACTTTTTGGAATAAATATAATTATCATATATTTGCAGCCTCATTTTTAAGAATAAACCCAAAATATATATAGGATGACAAAGGCAGATATCGTATCTAAAATTTCAGATAAGAGCGGAATTGAAAAAGCAGATGTATTAGCAACTGTGGAAGCGTTTATGGACGAGGTAAAAGATGCACTAGAAGGCGGAGATAATGTATATTTAAGAGGTTTTGGTAGTTTTATTATCAAAACAAGAGCAGAAAAAACTGGTAGAAATATTTCTAAAAATACAACTATTAAAATACCTGCACACAACATCCCAGCTTTTAAACCATCAAAAGTGTTTACAGAGGGTGTTAAAACTAAAGTATCTGTAAAATAATAAAGTATTAACCAAAAATCTTTACTTCTGAAGATTTTATAAAACATTTTAATTATGCCAAGCGGTAAAAAAAGAAAGAGAGCAAAAATCTCGACACACAAAAGAAAGAAAAGAGCAAGAGCAAATCGCCATAAGAAAAAGTAAGCTAACGCTTACTTTTTCATTGCTTTTAAGAGTATTTGAAAAAAGTTCATTGACATTAAGGTTTTAACACCTTGAAACGGTATAAAAATTATACCTGTTTACAAATTTTAATCTGTCTTCGTAATAATTTTACGTAGGCACAAAACTATATTCAGAATGAAAACAGAATTAATAATTCGCTCAAATTCTTCTGATATTGATTTCGCCTTACTAAGAGATGGTAGGTTAATTGAACTAAACAAAGAAACAAGCGATAATAAATTTGCTGTTGGTGACATTTTCCTTGCCAAAATAGGAAAAGTTTTAACAGGATTAAATGCCGCTTTTGTAAATGTTGGATATCCTAAAGATGGTTTTTTACACTATCATGATTTAGGACCACAAGTACAATCTTTAAATAGTTTTATTAAAAAGGTAAGCATAGGTAATTATAAAGATTTTACTTTACAAAATTTTCGTGCTGAAAACGACATCAATAAAGACGGAAGTATTCATGATGTACTTAAGTCAGGTCAAAATTTATTAGTACAAATTGTAAAAGAACCCATTTCTACCAAAGGACCGCGCATTAGCTCGGAACTATCAATAGCTGGTAGATATTTAGTTTTAGTTCCTTTTTCTAACAGAGTATCTGTATCTCAAAAAATAGCAGATCCAAAGGAAAAAGAACGTTTGAAAAAATTAGCAAAAAGCATCAAACCTAAAGGGTTTGGGCTTATTTTACGTACTGTTGCACAAGATAAAAAAGTAGCAGAACTAGATAAAGATTTACAAAATTCACTTGAGCGTTGGGAAAAAATGTGTAACAGCATTGCAAATCAAAATACTCCAACCAAAATATTAAGTGAGTTGAATAGAGCATCTTCTATTTTAAGAGATGTGATGAACGATTCTTTTACAAGTATTGTTACCAACGATGAAACTTTAATGGTTGAAATTAAAGAATATTTACAAGAAATTTATCCTGAAAAGGAAAATATTGTAAAACTTCATAAATCTGATACTCCTATTTTTGAAAAATATGGTATTGAGCGTCAGATAAAAACATCGTTTGGTAAAACAGTTTCTATGAGCAAAGGTGCGTATTTAGTTATTGAACACACCGAAGCTTTACATGTTATTGATGTAAACAGTGGTAATCGCTCTAATAAAGCGTTAAGCCAAGAAGAAACTGCTTTAGAAGTTAATTTAATTTCTGCTACTGAAATAGCACGTCAGTTACAACTACGTGATATGGGAGGTATTATAGTAGTTGACTTTATTGATATGAAGACAACTGAAAATAGACAGAAATTATATCAACATTTAAAAGACGCAATGTCTTTAGACCGTACAAAACACAAAATATTACCTCCGAGTAAATTTGGATTAGTACAAATTACAAGACAACGCGTACGACCTGAATTAGCTATAAAAACACGAGAGTCTAATCCTAATAAAAATGGAGAAGTTGAAGCTCCTATTGTATTAATTGATAAAATAGAAGCTGAATTAGAGCGCTTACTTAATAGTGGCAAAAATTATAAAGAAATTACATTAAATGTACATCCTTTTATAGCCGCTTATTTAACTAAAGGACTTATTTCTATTCGTTTAAAATGGATTTTACAACACAAAAAGTGGATTAAAATATTACCAAGAGATGCATACCAATACTTACAATACAAGTTTTTTTTGAAAAAAAATAAATAGGTAAGGCTATCTTAATTATCATAAAAACCCCATTTACTAAAATGGGGTTTTTTTTATGCCTAAAACCAAAACCCTAAATTAAATAACCAATGTTTTTCACTATGGTCTGGCGACCAAGTATATTTCAATTCAACAGGACCTAAAAAGGTTTCCATACTATACCCTAATGCATATCCTGATTTGGTGTTATTAAAAAAGTTACCACCCAAAAGAATATCTTCCTCTACACGTGCATAATTAGCAATAAATGTTGCATAATGATTTTCTGCAATTTTATATCTAAAATTAAATTCTGACTTTAAAAAAGACTGATTACTTAAAGCTCCTGAGGCATATCCATATAAAGGCTTAAAATTATTGATATAATTTTTATTGTATCCTCCCAAACGATAATCAAGCATTTGAGAAGTTTTTTTACCTAAAGTATAACCTATATCTGAAGTATATTGAAAAGTAAAATTATTTAATAAGGTCGTGGCAAAACCAAACGTGGCATTTGCTTGTGAAAATTGATGGAACAAATCACTATCTAATGGTAAATTATTTAACTTTTTGTTTCTATCAGACCAAACAAACCATTTAAAACCAAAATCAGCATAAAAACCTTCCGAAGGAAACATAACTTTATTATACGTATCTAATTTTAAAAAACCGTATGCACTTACATAATTACTTTTATCAAAAAATAATTTTTTTCCTTTTCTTAAAATATTTCCTGACGAAGCTTGTAACCATTTATGCTGAATTCCTGTACCAAAAGCGAATTTCTTATTAAAAGTAGTTTTTAAATAAAAAGCATGTGTAAAATCATTATATTTTATATTTATTAAACTATTATCAAATAAAAATTCATCTTTAAAGGAATTATACCGCGATGAAATACCATAACTTGGCTTTATTCCGTTATCAATATAATATTCAAAATTATAACGAATTCGGTCACCAATAGCAATATCAAAAGATAACTCATCATTTTGTTTTAGTAAATTTTTATAGTTATAATTTAATAATACTGCCGATTTATATAAAACATCATAATGTAAACCTAATCGCAAATAAGATTTAATAGGCTCTTCTTTAACAGTTAACATTATTTTTTTACCTGAAAAAGATTTACTTAAATGATAATCTATTCTTCTAAAATTATTTGTAGCTATTAAACTATTTATTTTTCTTGATATTCCCTGATAAGAAATACTATCGCCTTCTGATAATTGAAGTTTTCCTAAAATATAACTATTTGTATAATTTTTATTTCCTTTGATAATAATTCTATCGACTAAAAACTTTTCTTTATTAAATTTTCTAACAGTAGATTTTCTTTTAATAGGCTGTAATTTAGCAATGCTATCAAAAACAGGTTTAAAGGGTTTAACTGTTTTTTTACCTTCTTCTAGAATTTCAGCAATTTTATCAAAAGAAATTACATTGTAATCGGTTAAATTTGGCTGTAAATAAACATCTAGCAACGCTACTTGTTGGTCTGATTTTTCATACATCTGAAAATTAATAATTTGCATTAATAAAGAAGCTGCTGATGATAACTCTCCTTTTTCTAACAATTTCCCTTGTACGCTAACGCCAATAATAAAATCGACTTTTTCTTTCATAATATCAACAGGAAAATTATTGACTACCCCACCATCAATCATTAATTTCCCGTCAATTTCTACAGGGTTTAATAATGATGGAAATGCACCACTAGCCCTTAAAGCCAAAGGTAAAGAACCTTTTTTTAAAACTTCCTGACTACCTGTTTCAATATTTGTGGCAATACAGTAAAAAGGAATTGGAAGCTCTGAAAAATTTTTAATATTATCAACAGGAGCTAGTAATTCTGTTAAAAAATTTAAAACATTTTGTCCTTTTGATAATCCTAAAGGAAGTCCTATTGTTTTATTTTTAATAGGCAAAGTAATGGCATATTTTTCATTATGTTCTTTATTAAAAAAAGGTTTTTCTCCTCTAGGAACCTCATCTCTTATCATTGTCATGAAATCGGTTGTTAGTACAATTTCTTTAATTTGATCGGCGGTATATCCTGTAGCATATAAGCCTCCAATAATAGCTCCCATACTTGTTCCACCAATATAATCAATTTGAACACCCGATTTTTCCAATTCTTTTAAAACCGCAATATGAGCAAGTCCTTTAGCCCCACCACCACTTAAAACCAAACCTATTTTTGGTTGTTTTTGAGCCAGTATTATTACTGGAAAAAACAATAATATTAGTAACTTCTTCATCTTTTTACTTTTTATTTTTCTGCTGATTTTAGTATCAATTTTTAAGCCAGTTTTTAAAGTTCTTTCTTTTGATAAAATTGCGCTACCTTCTTTGCTTTTGACACTCCTATTGTTGCTTCTAAAGCCTCTAATGTTGCTTCTTTTACTCTTTTTACAGATTTAAATTTACGTAATAAAGTAGCAATAGTTTGTTCACCGATACCTGCTATTTCTTCTAATTCTGATTTTATAGCCGTTTTACTTCTTTTATTTCGATGAAAAGTAATTCCGAAACGGTGGGCTTCATTTCGTAAAAATTGAATTATTTTTAAACTTTCCGATTTTTTATCTAAATACAACGGAACAGAATCATTCGGATAATAAATTTCTTCCAATCGTTTTGCAATTCCAATAATGGCTATTTTTCCTCGTAAATTTAAAGCATCTAAACTTTTTAAGGCGGATGATAATTGTCCTTTTCCTCCATCAATAATAATAAGTTGTGGCAAAGGCTCATTTTCGGCTAATAAACGTTTGTATCTTCTAAAAACAACCTCTTCCATTGATGCAAAATCATCAGGACCTTCAACAGTTTTAATATTGTAATGTCGATACTCTTTTTTACTAGGTTTTCCATCTTTAAAAACCACACAAGCGGCTACGGGATGCGTTCCTTGAATATTTGAATTATCGAAACATTCAATATGTCGAGGTTCATTTTGCAAGCGTAAATCTCTTTGCATTTGCCTCATAATTCTATTTATATGACGCTCAGGATTTACTATTTTTAATTGTTTTAATTGTTCAATTCGATAATATTTTGCATTTCTTTCTGATAAATCTACGACTCTTTTTTTATCGCCTAATTTTGGAACTGTCACTTTTATTTGTTCGCCTAAATCAACTTTAAAAGGCACATAAACTTCTCTCGATAAAGAATTAAATCTGTTGCGAGTTTCAATAATAAACAACTCTAATAATTGTTTATCAGTTTCGTCTAATTTCTTTTTTATTTCGGTAGTGTACGATTGTACAATTGCCCCATTCATCACTTTAAAGAAATTTGCATAACCGTAAGTTTCATCAGAAATAATTGAAAATACATCCACATTATTAATAGACGGATTTACAATAGTCGATTTTGCTTGATAATTTTGTAGCAACGCTAATTTATCTTTGATTTTCTGAGCTTCTTCAAATTTCATTTCCGAAGCAAAACCAAGCATTAAGCTTTGTAATTTATCTAAAATTTCTTTAAAATTTCCTTTTAAAATATTTCGAATTGCTCTAATTTCTTGCTGATAATCTTCCTCTTTCTGATATCCTTCACAAGCACCTTTGCAATTTTTTAAATGATATTCTAAGCATACTTTATATTTATAAGATGCTATTTTTTGCTCGCTTAAATCATAAGTGCAAGTTCGCAGCGGATACAGTTCTTTTATCAAACTTAAAAGCGACTGCACCATTTTAATATTCGTATAAGGACCAAAATATTCCGAGCCATCTTTTAGAACTCTTCGAGTAGAAAATACTCGTGGAAAACGTTCTTTTTTGATACAAAGCCACGGATATGACTTATCATCCTTTAGTAAAATATTATAGCGAGGTTGATATTTTTTTATCAGATTATTTTCTAATAATAAAGCATCGGTTTCCGTATTAACTACAATATGTTCAATGCGAGCAATCTTTTTCACTAAAATTCTCGTTTTACCATTTTCATGCGTTTTCGTAAAATAAGAAGTAACTCGCTTCTTTAAATTTTTTGCTTTTCCGACATAAATAATCACTTCGTCGTTATCAAAATATTGATAAACTCCTGACGAAGTGGGCAATGTTTTTAATTGAAGTTCTAATGAAGTTGGCATACAACGAAAATACAATTTTATAAAGATATGTAAGTTGCTATATGTACATTTACCTCAATATTTATCTACACCATTATTTTCAAGAAAATGCAAGAACCAATTCAATTTTATAAAGAAGAAATAAACAGTTTAAATACCACTTTAATTGGGCTGAAAAAACAATTATTAACCACACGTATTTTACGTCTTTTGGCTTTTTTAACGATTGCCTTATCAGCATACGTAGGCTTTACAAAAGATAATTTGTTTTTTACACTAACAGGTTTAGCAATTATTACCTTCGGAATTTTAATTACAAAACACCTAAAATTAAAACAGCAAAAAAGTCTTGCAGAGGCAAAATTAAACATCAATAAAACTGAAATAGAAGTATTAAAAGGAAACTATTCAAATTTAGATAGCGGAGAAGAATTTACCAATCCTGAGCATTATTTTAGTAACGATATTGATTTATTTGGAATCGGTTCTTTTTTTCAATATATAAATCGAACAGCAACAAATGAAGGTCGAAAATTATTAGCAACTATTTTAACAAGTAACACTATAAACGATATTAATGAACGTCAAAAAGTAACGCAAGAACTAGCTTTAAAAACAATTTGGCGACAACATTTTACGGCGATTGCTAGTTTAATAAATACCAAAACAGCCATTCCTAGTATTGTAAACTGGATAACTTCATATCAACAAAAGATTCCTTCTTTTTTGATGTTATTTTCGTATGCTTTTTCAGGGGTATCATTAATATTAATTGGATTATTAAGTTTTAGTATTATTCCTTTTTCAATCCTTTTAATTTGGTTTTTAATTGGATTGTTTATTACCGCTTTCTATTTTAAAAATATTCAAGAATTAGCTACAGAAACAGAAAGAGCCAAAGAAACTTTTAATCAATATCACCAATTATTAGCACAGATAGAAAATGAAACTTTTACAAATTCAATTTTAAAAGATAAACAACAAAAAATTCAACAAGAAAGTGAAAAGGGAAATAAAAAAGCATCAGATATTTTTAAAGAATTTTCTAAAAAATTAGATGCCTTTGACCAACGTGGTAATTTGATGATTGCACTATTTGGAAATGGGCTTTTTTTGTTAGATATCCGCAATACTATTAAAATAGAAAAATGGATTACTTCTTATAAAACAACCGTTGCGCAATGGTTTGATGTCGTTTCTTTTTTTGATGCACAAAACTCCTTAGCCAATTTTGTTTTTAATAAACCTGAATATATTTTTCCTAATATCAGTAATGAAAAAGCGGTTTTAAACGCCGTAAATTTAGGGCATCCTTTATTAAACCCTTCTAAAAGAATTGACAACGATTTTATTATTGATACCGAAAATTTCTTTATTGTTACAGGTGCAAATATGGCAGGGAAAAGTACGTTTTTAAGATCAATTTCTTTGGCAATTGTAATGTCGAACACTGGTTTGCCGATTTGTGCCGAAAAAGCAAGCTATAATCCTATAAAATTAATTACCAGTATGCGAACTTCCGATTCATTAAGCGAAGATGAATCGTATTTTTATGCCGAATTAAAACGTTTGAAATTTATCGTAAACGAAATTAAAACTGATAATTATTTTATCATTTTAGATGAAATTTTAAAAGGAACAAATAGCCAAGATAAAGCCATTGGTTCTAAAAAATTCGTTGAAAAATTAAACAACTCAAAATCTACAGGAATTATTGCAACCCACGATGTAAGTTTGTGTGATTTATCAAACGAATACACTACTATTAAAAACTATTATTTTGATGCCGAAATTATAAGTAATGAGTTAAATTTTGACTATAAAATGAAAAATGGCGTATGTCAAAATATGAACGCTTCTTTTTTGTTGAAGAAAATGGAAATTGTGTAAGTTTTTTTGCAAAAAACATTACTATAAAACTATGATAAAAGACAGGAAATAACTGCTTTATTAATACGTATATTTGTACTATGCACAAACTTATTGATAATTTCGGCAGGCAAATCAGCTATATTCGACTTGCCGTAACCGATCGCTGTAATCTTCGTTGCCAATATTGTATGCCCGCCCACGGAATTGATATTGTTCCTAGAAAAGAGCTGTTAACCTACAAAGAAATGTACCGAATTATTCGAGTACTTACCGAACTCGGCGTTAACAAAGTTCGCTTAACGGGGGGCGAACCCTTTGCTCGTAAAGATTTTATGAGCTTCCTTGAAATGCTATCTTATAACGATTTATTAGACGAAATAAATATTACCACAAACGGCGTATTGGTTGCCCAACATATTGCAACCTTAGAAAAACTTAAAAAAGTAAAAACTATCAATTTAAGTATTGATAGTTTACATGCCGATAAATTTGCGAAAATTACACGTCGTGATACTTTTAATCAGGTATATAAAACCTTAGAATTACTAGAAAAAAGTAGCCTTCATTTAAAGTTGAATATCGTTGTACAATCGGGGTTTAACACCAATGAAATTACTAATTTTGTTGGTTTAACTAAAGATAAAAATATGGCTGTTCGGTTTATTGAAGAAATGCCTTTTAACGGAAAAGGACAGCGAAATATTCAAGAAAATTGGAATTATAACAAAATTATAAAGGAGATAAAATCAGTATATACGGTAAAGAATATCATCTCTGAAAAATCATCTACTTCTCGTAATTTTTCTATCAAAAATCATCAAGGAACTGTAGGGATTATTCCTGCATTTACCCGTACTATTTGCAACGATTGCAACCGCATAAGAATTACATCAACAGGAACTTTTAAAAATTGTTTGTTTGATGATGGTGTTTTTAACTTGCGTGATTTCATCCGAAATGGTGCTTCTAATGACGATTTAAAAGAACTTTTTTTATCATTGATAAAAGAAAAACCCGAAAATGGTTTTATTGCCGAGGCAAATAGAAAACAAGGAAATGTAAGTGAGAGTATGAGTACAATTGGTGGGTAATATTTTATAAAAAAGTATCAGTAAACATATGATTTCAGTAAAAAAAGCAAAAGAGATAATCCTAGAAAACACCCAAGATTTTGGAACAGAAAACATTCCATTTATAGAATCTGTTGGGCGGATTTTAAAAGAAGATATTGTTGCCGATAGAGACTTCCCTCCTTTTAATCGTGTTGCTATGGACGGAATTGCTATTAACTACCTTCATTTTAAAAATGGAAAACGTAGTTTTAAAATTGAAGGAATTCAGCCTGCAGGAAGTGCACAATTAATCATGCAAAATTCAGCAAACTGCATTGAAGTAATGACGGGCGCAGTATTGCCAAAAAATTGCGATACGGTAATCAGATATGAAGATGTTAGTATCAAAAATGGAATTGCAACAATTACTATTGATACAATTAATACACATCAAAATGTACACCCCAAAGGAAAAGATAACTTACAAAACGATGTTTTAATCCATAAAAACACCCTTATTTCAGCGGCAGAAATTGGCGTGATTGCTACGGTTGGTAAATCAGTTATAAAAGTAGCAAAACAGCCTAAAGTAATGATTATTTCTACAGGTGATGAATTAGTTGATGTGCATGAAAATCCGCTAGAGTATCAAATAAGAAGATCGAATGTTTACACCTTGGTTTCTTTATTAAAAGAGTTAGATATCCCTTCAGAAACCGCACATATTACTGATAACAAAACTATTTTAAAACAAAAAATAAGCGGTTATTTACAACAATACGATGTATTATTATTTAGTGGCGCAGTTAGCAAAGGAAAGTTTGATTTTTTACCCGAAGTTTTAACCGAATTAGGCGTTGATAAATTGTTTCATAAGGTAGCCCAGCGCCCAGGAAAACCTTTCTGGTTCGGCATAACAGATACTTTAAATAGTAGTGAACAGAGTGTTTATCAACCTAGTCAATCTGATAATAATACTATTGTTTTTGCTTTTCCTGGAAATCCAATTGCCACTTTTGTAAATTGCTTGGCGTATTTTTATGATTGGTATTACAAATCAGCAGGTATAAAATATCTAAAAGAAACAGCTATTATTAATGAAAATGTTATTTTTAAACCTAATTTAACCTACTTTTTACAAGTTAAATTAATTTCTGAAAACGGACAATTAATAGCCATTCCAATTAAAGGAAATGGCTCAGCCGATTTAGCAAGCCTTGTAAATGCTGATGGTTTTATTGAAATTCCAAAAACAGAAAATACCGAGTTTAAAAAAGGAACTATGTTTCCTGTAATTAGATATAAAAAATGAGTAACATCTCGATACAAATTTGATTTTCCTATCGGACATCAAATTCACTCGATGTGACATATGCTGTCAGTTCGAGTGATTTTATTGAAATGTTAATGGAAATAAAATTGTATCGAGAACTTTTATATATTTGAAATAACGTCTCGATACAAATTTGATTTTCCTATCGGACATCAAATTCACTCGATGTGACATATGCTGTCAGTTCGAGTAATTTTATTGAAATGTTAATGGAAATAAAATTGTATCGAGAACTTTTAACGAATCAAAAATGAAAATTTATTACGTTTACATATTAAAATGTTCTGATAACTCTTATTATACAGGGGTTACTTCTAACCTTCAAGAAAGGTTAATCGAACATAAAAATGGAAAACATAAAAATAGTTATACTTTTAAACGAAGACCTTTAAATTTAGTTTTTTATTCTGAATTTACAAATATAGAATTAGCAATAGAAAAGGAAAAACAATTAAAAAAATGGTCAAAAGTTAAAAAAGAGGCTTTAATAAACGATAAACTTGAAAAACTCCCAAATTTAGCGAAGAAAAAATTCAAATAACATCTCGATACAAATTTGATTTTCCTATCGGACATCAAATTCACTCGATGTGACAAAATACAATATCAGTTCGAGTGATTTAAATATAAAAAATAAAAAAATGAGCAATTTCACCCATATAAATGAGCAGAATCAACCGAAAATGGTCAATGTTTCTGATAAAAAAATTACCAAACGAACCGCTATTGCAAAAGCAACCATGTTTTTGGGTTCTCAAATTATTTCTCATTTTAAAAATGATGATTTAATTACCAAAAAAGGTCCTGTTTTTCAAACTGCTATTATTGCAGGTATTCAGGCTGTAAAAAAAACATCTGAAATTATTCCGATGTGTCATCCTTTATTAATTAACGGCGTAGATATTGACATCAATATTGTTGGCAACGAATATTTAGAGGTTTTTTGTAAAGTTACTATCGAAGGAAAAACTGGCGTAGAAATGGAGGCTTTAACAGGTGCATCGGCAACTTGTTTGACTATTTATGATATGTGTAAGGTAATCAATCAAAAAATGATTATTAAAGAAATTATTTTAGTAGAAAAAACAGGAGGGAAATCTGATATTAAAACAGCTTAAAAATGGATAAAAAACATCAAAAACACGCAAAAATCACTAAAAAACAAAATGATACTTACGCTACGAATGAAGTCGCTATTTTAGGAACAAATTGTGGTATAATTGCTGATTTAGTTAAAGATGTTTCTGCAAAATTATCTGATTATAATTTAGGTTATTTTGATGCTTCTCATGCTAAAAATATTGCTAAAAATAACTTTACCGAATACACTTTTCATCAGCAAGGTAATTTACAAATTAACACGATAAGTTCAGTTAATAAATTTGAACAACGCTTGCAGTTTATAAATCATGATTTGGTGTTTATTAACGGAAATCATTATCAAGGAGCTAAGCAAATTTTAATTTTAGATGCCGAAAAACAAGCGTCTATTGAAAAAAGGTTAGACCAAATAAACAACATTCAATTTATTATAAAACGTACTTCGGATGTTCCTTATTTTGAATGTTTATTAGAAAAATTTCCACAGATAAAAAACATAACTTGTTATCAAATTGATGAAATTGACAAAATTACACATCATATTGATAATTTAATCAAAGAACATATTGCACCTGTAAAAGGCTTGGTATTAATTGGAGGAAAAAGTACCCGTATGGGAACGGATAAATCGGTGTTGGAATATTACGGGAAACCGCAAAAAGAACATGCTAAAGAATTGTTAGAAAGTACTCTTTTAGAAACTTTTTATTCGATACAAACTTCTTCGGAAAAAGCTTCTTCGGATGAAATTCAGGATACTTTTTTAAATTTAGGACCTTTTGGAGGGGTTTGTTCTGCCTTTCAAAAAGATCCTAATTCGGCTTGGTTGGTACTTGCTACAGATGTTCCTTTTGTTGATAAAAACCTACTGAAATTATTGCTAGAAAAAAGAAATCCTAGTAAAATAGCCACTGCTATTAAAGGAAAAAATAGTGAATTTCCTGAGCCTTTAATTACTATTTATGAGCCAAAAGCATATACTAAATTATTGCAATATATAGCCCAAGGATATTCATGCCCTCGAAAAATGTTAATTAATTCTGATATTGAAATTATAGAGGTTGATGATCATTTGATTCGAAATATTAACACGCCTGAAGAATTTGAAATGGCTAAAAAAATGCTTTAAATTAAGCAAAATGCCTAGCCCCGATTGAAGCATTTGTTTGAGCTCTTTTTTGTTTTTTTCAAACAAAAAAAGCGAGTGCGGAAAGCGGGAAATTGCTTCTAATAAAAATTTTATAACTAAAAACAGCCCACTTTAATAAGATGGGCTGTTTGCTTTTAATTCGTATGTTTTTTAGCTTTTAATATGCCTCTTTAATTCTTGAATTTTAGCTTTTTTTCAATAGCTTCAATCATAATATTAGCAATATCTAACCCTGTTGCAGCCTCAATACCTTCTAATCCTGGTGATGAATTTACCTCTAATAATAAAGGTCCTTTGTTAGAGCGTATAATATCGACTCCTGCCACAGGAAGGTCTAAAACTTTTGCCGCTTTAATGGCTAATTTTCGTTCTTCGGAAGTAATTTTAACTTTAGATGCCGATCCTCCTTGATGGATATTTGCTCTAAACTCCCCTTTTTCAGCTTGTCGTTGCATAGATGCTACCACTTTTCCGTTTACTACAAAACAACGTAAATCTTGTCCGTTGGCTTCTTTGATAAATTCTTGAACAAGAATATTGGTTTTAACACTTTTAAAAGCGTTAATTACACTTTCTGCAGCTTTGGTGGTTTCTGCTAAGACAACGCCTTTTCCTTGGGTACTTTCCAATAATTTAATGATTAATGGCGCTCCGTTTACCATTTTTATCAAGTCTTTAGTGTCTAAAGGTGAATTTGCAAAACCTGTAATAGGAACTTGGATATCGTTTTTAGCAAATAATTGGGTGGCTAATAATTTATCTCTTGACTGATTAATTGCATCGGCTGAATTTAAACAATACGTTCCCATAGCATCAAATTGACGAATTAATGCACAAGCATAAAAAGTTACCGATGGTTTAATTCGAGGAATAATAGCATCAAAAGCATCAATTACATTTCCGCCTCTATAACGTATTTGAGGCTCTTTAGCATCAAATTTCATATAGGCTTGTTGCACGTTTAAAAACACCATTTCATGCCCTCTTGCACGCCCTGCTTCCATAATTCGTTTGTTACTAAACAAACCTGAATTACTGGCTAACAAGGCTATTTTTAAACCTGTTTTTTCTTTTCTAAAAGATGCGTATTTTTCATCAATATCCTGTTCATTAAAAGCAGGAAGTAAATAACTTTGTGATGCGTTTACTAAATATCCGTTTGACAATGCTTCACGTCCTAATAGCATTCTAAATTCCATCGAGTCTCGATTTGCTAAAGTTAGTTCAATATCAAAAGTAGCTTCCCCTAAAGTTACAGGAGCTTTTATAACAAGACGTTCTTCAGATATTCCTGTAGAACTTTTAATAGAACGTTTTGCATACACTTTTGATTCACAAGTAATACTGATACTTCTATTTTCTTGTAATGGATTTACCTCAAAACGAACCCATTCTTCAGTTCCTTTAAAAAAAGAAGTTATATTATTGGCTTGAATTGAAGAGGTTTTAGCTCCTGAATCTACTCGTGCTTTTATAGCAGGAATACCGAAATTATTAAACGAACACCACTCTTCGCTTCCTATGATTTTTAAATTGTTCAATGTGATTTGTTATTTATATAAATTTATTATTTACCTATATCAATAATAATCATTCTTTAAATAATAAACACTATTGTTTTATAAAAAACAATTAATTATTTTAGAATCTATATATCATCTTTTACTATTTCTATTATTCTTACCTCTCAAGAAAATAACCTAAGACAATTCAAATAAATTAACATTTAAAAAACTTGTAAAAAAAGACTATTGTTCTATAATTGAATACTATTGTTCAATTTAATATTCTTTTTAAACGGTAAATTTGACTTGTATATTAAATCATAAAAATTGGATTTAAAAGAACTTTTAAAAAGAACAAAATCAAAAGCTGTTTTCCTTTCAAAGGAAGAAAAAGGAGAAGCTCAGTTAATTGATTTTTATCCTAAAGAAAATAATTTAGGTGATTTACAAGATAAAATGATTGTATTTCAAACTCTTATTTTTAATATGAGTAATCATTTTTTTAATACATTTTTTAATACTGCTTTAAAACAAATCAGGCTAAAATCTGATAATGAAAACATACTCATAATTAAACATAACGGCTATGTACTCTTTTTTTTATCAGATAAAAAAATAAATACAGGATTACTAGAAATTACTTTAAAAAAAGAATTTTAAATTTTATACTAGAAAATAAACTACACAAAAAACAAAAAAATGCAAGAAATTTTAGATCAATTAGTTAAAAATGTAAGAGAAGATATTCCAGGATATATTGCTATTAGTGTTGCTGAAATGGCTTCAGGTGAATCGCTTCATTCACATTCTTCTAAGCCTGATTTTGACCCTGCCTTAGCTTGTGCTTATAATGTTGAAATAGTAAACTCTAAGCGTAAAGCAATGAAAACAATAGGTTTAGACGAAAAAATAAAAGATATTTATTTTAACTTAGAAAATGAAATACATATTATTAATTTATCGCCAAGTGGTGAATATTTTATTTATTTAGCTGTTGATTCTAAAAAAGCAAACTTAGCTCTTACCAGAACATTATTAAATAGACATAAAAAAGAATTAGACAATGAATTATAATAAAATTGATTTAAATAATTATAATTTAGATAGTGATTTTGTGTCATATATAGAATCATTTCAAAGTATATATGAGCATAAAATATTGAATATAAGTCCTAGCACAAATAGAACTTTACATACTAAAGAAAATACTCCTATCACTAATAAAAAAGATATAAAGAAAATATTAGAAGACTTTTTTTTTACTCCGAGATATAATAATGTATTAGATGTTTTAAAATTTGGAAACAATTAAATTATAAAAATTTACTTAAAAAAGTCGGAGACCCTATTTTTATAAGGCTTCCGATTTTATTTTTAAATATATTGTTTGTCTTTTTATTTCTTCAATCATATTTTTTGTATATTGATTTTCAAATATTTAAAACATGACACCTGAAAAATTATTAGCTATTTTACGACTACAAAACACAAAAAGTATAGGCGATATTTTAGCTAAAAAATTAATCACTACCACAGGTAATGTTGAACAAATATTTAGAGAAAAAACAAGTACTCTACAAAAAATAAACGGAATAGGTAATCATATTATTCAACAGCTATTAAATACTGAAAATATAAAAAAAGCAACCGAAGAATTTGAATATATCAAAAAAAATAACATTCAATATGCTTATTTTTTAGATACTGATTATCCTCAAAATTTAAAAAATTGTATTGATGCTCCTATCCTATTTTTTAAAGATGGAACTATTAATTTAAATAATCAAAAAATAATATCAATCGTTGGAACTCGAAAAATTACTGCTTATGGTCGTGATTTTTGCCAAGAACTTATTACCGATTTAGCAAAATATAATCCCATAATTGTAAGTGGTTTCGCTTACGGGGTAGATATTTGTGCACATAAATTGGCTATCAAAAATAATTTACAAACTATTGGAGTTTTAGCACATGGTTTAGAAATTATCTACCCTCAAACACATAAAAAATATTATTCTGAAGTTGTAAAAAATGGCGGATTTATTACTGATTTTTGGCACAAAGAACAACCATTACGAGAAAATTTTTTAAAAAGAAATAGAATTGTTGCTGGCATATCAAAAGCTACTATTGTTATAGAATCGGCAGAAAAAGGAGGCTCATTAGTTACTGCAGATATTGCAAATTCCTATAATAGAGATGTATTTGCTGTACCAGGAAGAATTTCTGACGCTTACAGTAAAGGTTGTAATAATCTTATCAAAAATAACCAAGCACATTTATTAAATACTGCTGATGATATTATAAAAATGCTTAATTGGGATATTTCTAAATCAAAAAATACAACAACAATACAAAATGAATTATTTGTAACACTAAATAATAGTGAACAAAAAATTTACGATTTTTTAAACCAAAATGGTAAGCAATTATTCGATGTAATTGCCTATAAATGTGAAATTCCAGTGTATAAATTATCATCATTAGTACTACAAATGGAACTTAAAGGACTTATCAGACCTTTACCTGGAAAACTCTTTGAGGTTTAGTATCTTTGAGTTATGGTACAAGAAAAATTAATATCTCAAAAAAAACCTGCATATCCTGTTAATAAAAAACTCGGGATTTATTTAAAAAAATATAATAGAACCATTCAAATCCCTATTTTTTATGATGATTTGTTACGCTATCAAGGTGCTATAACTGTTTATGATAAAAAAGATAATGATACCTTATGGGTACGTGTTTTTTATAATGAATTTGAGCAAGAAGAAATAAATTTAAGTTTAAAAAAAATCTATAATATTTTACATTCTAACGGTTCAGATGCTAGTATTAAACACTTAAATATTGATGCTATCGACTTTTGTACCTTCGGAAATTCACAGCCTTTTAGAGTAAAAGTTCGTAATATTTTAAATGATAATTACACCTATTTTTATGTTAAAAAAACAGATGCTTCTCGTATTTATGGGCTAGAATTAGAAGATATTTTATCGCCTTATAACTTAAACTTTTTAGTGTATAAAGACACCTTAATTGAAGAACATATTTCAGGAATTCCTGGCGATGTTTTTATCAAAGATTATTTAGACGATTGCCTAGAAATTGAAAAAGCTCAAATAGCCAAAGAGTTTGTAAAGTTTAACGAACGTTGTATGATTCGTTTGTTAGGCGATATGCGCTCGTATAATTACGTAGTTGTGCCTACCCACGATTTTGAAAATGTGGTGTATAAAATTAGACCTATCGATTTTGACCAACAATGTTATGAGGGGAAATTTAAGGTATATTATCCGCAGTTTTTTAAAGAAAATTTAAAAATGGTGCAGTTAGTAGCAAAAAAATTAACATCCGATTCTATTGAGCAATATCAGTTAGAAGAACGCTCTATTGTTGCAAAACGAATTTTAGGATATCGTTCTCGTTTAAGTAGATTGCTTAATGCTATGAAATCAGATACCATTTCTATCCCTAAAAATATAGAAAAATTAAAAACCGAAATTTTTGATTTTACTGGTGATATAAATTTTAGAGATAGTGATGGTATGGGACAAATATTAGAAAATGCACTAACATTTGTACTTAGAAATTATGAAGATGTAACGCTTAAAAGTATTATAGAACAACAGCAAAAACCATATTAATTTTTACTTCGGATACTTTCAATAACTACCGTTGCTAAGATTAATGAACCTCCTATAAAAGTATTCCATGTTGGTATTTCATTTAAAAAGATAAATGCCAAAATAATTCCAAAAATAGGTTGTACACTACTAATAATACTAGATGTTGAAACTGTAAAAAACTGTAGAGAATGTACCATTAAACTATGCCCTATTGCCGTGGTTAAAAGTGCCAATAATAACACATATGGATATTGATTTGTAAAACCTGAAACATCCATAAAAAACAACACTGGTAACAAACAAATCGTAATAATTAAGGTTTGATAAAACATCAACATTGTTCCGTTATATTGAACTACATATTGTTTTAACATCAAAATTCTGATAGCATAAAATAATGCCGAAAGTAATCCGAATAAAATCCCCTGAACATTGGAACTTTCTAAATTAAATTCGGGCGATAAAATATAAAGTCCTAACAATACCATACATCCTAAAACAATGTAAATCGGGTTAAATTTGACCTTTAAAAATAAGGGTTCTAAAAAAGCAATCATTACAGGAAAGGTGTATAATGACAACATTCCTATGGCAACATTCGATAATTTTAAGGCATAGAAATACGTAATCCAATGCCCTGCCATAAAAATTCCGCCAATAATAAACGGAAATATATGTTTACTTGATTTTATGGTTAAATCAATTTTTTTAAACTTACAAAAAGCAAATAAAATAAGCATCGCAAACACCGAACGAAACCAAATAATTACTTCCGAAGGCATGGCTATATATCTTCCTAAAACACCTGAAGTACTTATAAATAAAGTTGCTAATAATAAACCAGCTAAATTTTTTGAATGATTATTTTCCATTATTTGATTATATTTTTTGTAATAAATTTAAGGCTGTTTGTACTGAATCAATTCGAATAAAAGTAACTAGTAATCGTAAGCCATTTTTAGTTTCTTTCTGTTTCATTACGCAACTTTTCGGGTTTTGTTGTACATATTGTAACATCTTTGTAAAGCCTTCCGTTTCGTAAAATTTACTTTGCTGGTCAGCTATAAAATATCCTACTAAACGTTTTTGTTTTAGAATAATTTTTTCAAGCCCTAACTCTTTCGCCAACCATTTTATACGAACGCTGTCTAATAAATCTTGTACTTCTGGTGGATATTCGCCAAACCTATCAACAATTTCGCTTTCAAATGTTAATAACTCTTCTTCTTTTGTTAATTTCCCTAAATCATTGTATAAACTTAATCTTTCGGTTACTGAATTTACATAAGCATCAGGAATAAGAATTTCAAATCCTGTTTCAATTTGTACATCTTTTACATATTCTTTGGGTGTTTTTTCATCCGTAGCATATAATTCTTTAAACTCATTTTCTTTGAGTTCTTCAATAGCTTCTTGTAATATTTTCTGATAGGTTTCAAATCCAATATCATTGATAAATCCACTTTGTTCACCTCCTAATAAATCTCCAGCTCCACGAATTTCTAAATCTTTCATGGCGATATTTAAACCGCTTCCTAATTCTGAAAATAATTCTAAAGCCTCGATACGTTTCCTCGCATCAGTAGTCATCATATGATAAGCTGGCGTAATAAAATAACAGAATGCTTTTTTATTCGACCTACCAACACGACCACGCATTTGGTGCAGGTCTGACAATCCGAAGTTATTCGCATTATTGATAAAAATAGTATTGGCATTTGGCACATCCAATCCACTTTCAATAATGGTGGTTGATACCAATACATCAAACTCATTATTCATAAAACCGAGCATCAATTCTTCTAGCTTTTTACCTTCCATTTGTCCATGACCGATACCGATTTTAGCATTCGGAACTAAACGTTGTAATAAACCTGCTACTTCCTTAATATTTTCGATTCTATTATGGATAAAAAACACTTGTCCTCCACGAGAAATTTCATAAGAAATTGCATCTCGAATAGTTTCTTCGCTAAAGCGGATGACATTGGTTTCAATAGGATGACGATTTGGTGGTGCTGTTTTTATTACTGATAAATCTCTGGCTGCCATCAAACTAAATTGTAAAGTTCTTGGTATTGGCGTAGCTGTTAAAGTAAGCGTATCCACATTTTCTTTGATGGTTTTTAACTTGTCTTTTACGGCAACTCCAAACTTTTGTTCTTCATCAATAATTAACAATCCTAAATTTTTGAATTGCAGTTTTTTATTAGTTAATTGATGCGTTCCGATTACAATATCTACACTTCCATTTGCAACACCTTCTAAAACAGTATTTCGTTGTTTTACCGTTCTAAATCGATTCAAATAATCAACCGTAACAGGAAAATCTTTTAATCGTTCAGAAAAAGTTTTAAAATGTTGAAACGCTAAAATAGTTGTAGGCACTAAAACGGCTACTTGTTTTCCGTTATCGACAGCTTTAAAAGCCGCACGAATTGCTACTTCTGTTTTACCAAAACCAACATCACCACAAACCAATCTATCCATGGGTTGCGGTTTTTCCATATCTATTTTTACTGCTTGAGTAGCTGTAAATTGGTCAGGCGTATCTTCATAAATAAAACTCGCTTCCAACTCATGTTGCATATGTGTATCAGCACCAAAAGCATAGCCTTTTTGTAATTTTCTTTTAGCATATAATTGAATTAAATTATATGCAATATGTTTAACTCGAGCCTTCGTTTTTTGTTTTACTTTTTTCCAAGCACCAGAACCTAATTTATATATTTTAGGTGGTTTTCCGTCTTTTCCGTTAAACCTTGATATTTTATGCAACGAATGAATACTTACATATAAAATATCTCTATCGCCATAAATTAATTTAATTGCTTCTTGTTTTTTTCCTTCTACATCTATTTTTTGAAGTCCTCCAAATTTTCCAATTCCATGGTCAATATGTGTTACATAATCGCCAATTTCTAGTTTGGTAAGTTCTTGTATACTTATAGATTGCTTTTTTTCGTATCCATTTTTTAAGCGAAATTTATAATAACGCTCAAATATTTGATGGTCGGTATAACAAACTATTTTATTTTGATTATCTACAAATCCCTGATACAAAGGAAAAACAATGGTTTCATAAGAAACTTCGGCTTCATTATCATCAAAAATATCATGAAAACGCTGAGCTTGTTTATCGTTAGAACAGAAAATATAATTGGTAAATCCTTTTGCTGAAAATTCATTAAAATTCTGAATTAACAAATCGAATTTTTTATTAAAAGAAGGCTGTGCAGTTGTATCAAAAGTAATATTTGTTACATTTTTGATACTAGATTTACTCATATTTACCGTAGTAAATTGTTGTAATTCTTGTTGAATTAAAGCACCATCACAAAATAATTCGGATGGTTTTGAGCGTTTTATTTCTGTCGATAATTCATCAAATGAAAGTTCAGCTTTTTTAAAAAACGTATCTAAATTTGTTGTAATTGTGGTTATATCTTTTACAAAAATTGCTGTTTTAGCCGATATATATTTTAAAAAACTTTCTCTATTTTCTTGTAGCCCTTTGTTTTCTACATTGGGCATAATACTTATTTTTTGATGTTTTTCTTTTGATAATTGCGTTTCTACATCAAAAGTTCGGATGCTTTCTACTTCATCGCCAAAAAATTCCATTCGATAAGGTTCATCGTTCGAAAATGAAAACACATCAATAATTCCGCCACGTACTGAAAAATCACCAGGTTCAGTAACAAAATCTACTCTATTAAACTGATATTCAAACAATACTTCGTTTACAAAATCGGGAGATACATTTTCGCCAACTTTAATTTTTAAGGTATTTTTATCGAGTTCTTTTTTGGTAACTACTTTCTCAAACAACGCTGTTGGATATGTTACAATAACAGCGGGTTTTCTTCGTGAATTAATCCGATTTAAAACCTCTGAACGCAATAAAACATTGGCGTTATCTGTTTCATCAATCTGATAAGGTCGACGATACGAACCTGGATAAAACAACACGTTTTTATCGCCTAATAATTGCTCTAAATCGTTTAAATAATAGGCAGCTTCTTCCTTATCATTAAAAATTAACAAGTAGGGTTTTTCGGATTTTTTAAAAGTTTCAGAAATAACAAAAGACAACGAAGAACCAACCAAATTCGATATTTGAAAGTGGTTTTGTTCTTGTTGAAGCTCTTTAACAATCTGTTTGATAGTATCAGATTGTTGGTAATGGTTTACAATCAATTGTTTGCTCAACGTATAAGTATTTTATACAAATATACGTGGTTTATTTTTTTAAATATTTTATTACACAACATCTAAAACACTAACACCGTTACTTTTTTTGGTTATTTGTATTTGCGTCGGAATACGTTCTTTCAGGTTTTCAACGTGCGATATAATCCCAATCATTTTTCCCTGTGCTTGTAAAGTTTCTAAGGTTGATATTACCGTTTCAAGCGTATTGCTGTCTAAAGTTCCGAAACCTTCATCAATAAAAAGCGAATCAATTTTGACATTTTTACTCGCCAAATCCGATAAACCTAACGCCAACGCCAAACTAATAATAAACTTTTCGCCACCACTCGAAGTATCTACCAAACGAGATTGGTCAGTTTGATAATGGTCAATTAAATTAAAATTAAGCTCCTCTTTTGGCTTGTATAAATCCTCCATTTTTAAGGAATAACGCTTGTTCAATTTGTACAAATGAACATTGGCAAGGTCTAATAAATGCTTTAAAGTTAAACGTTGTACATACACATTAAACGCATCTTTTGAGTTCCCGATAATTTTAAATAACTCTTTCCAAACGTTACAAATTTTAGTTTGCGCATCAATTTTTTGATACACTTCTTTATTCCTATCTTCTATTTCTTTATCTTTTCTAAAAGCTTCTGATATTTCCCCTTTTTCCGTTAAATATTCTTTATTTTTTTGTTGAAAATCGGCTAATTTTAGTTTGCTATCTTCCTCTGAAATTTCAAAGTTTTTATGGTTATTTAAAGATTCTTTTGCTTTTATATTCTCTTCTTTTAACGTTTTTAATTCAACTTGTTTTTTGTTGATTTCTTCTTTATTTCGAATATATTTTTCTTTAATTTCTTTTGATAGCAAAGCATTTTCAATTGCTTCTTTCGACTCAAAATCACTATTTTTTAGTTGATTCTTAAAATCAATTTCTAAGCTTTTTATTTCTTCGGATAAAACCTTAAAATCTTGATTATTTTTAACTTTTAACGCTTCTTTTGCTGATTTATCTTCTGATAATTTCTGTAAATACTTTTTACTTTCTTCTAGTTTTATTGACGCTTCTTTACATCTTAATTGTAAATTTTCACGCTTTTTTTCTATGCTCATTTCAAGAGGTAAAATACTATTTCGTTTTTCTTTTAAAAGCTTCGTATTATTTTCAGATGCTGATTTTTTTTGAAGAAACTCATTTTGAGTTTTTATATAATTTCCTACTTGTTTTTTAGTATTTTCTAAATCAAGATTATTTACTTTCTCTTCGGATTTTAAAGCTTCTAAATTTTGTTGAATTTTTAAGTATTTAGTAACAGATTTCTCAATATTTTCGATAAATAAATCAGCCTGATTTATAGTTGGTAATTCGTACTTAAATTCAGCCAAATTCGTTTTTAAAGTATTTTTTAAGTTGTTACAAATACTCCTTAAATCATCCGTTATCTTTTCTTTAGATATTATTTCTTCGGTTGCATTTTTATTTTTCTCTGTGAGTCTTACAACTTCTGTTTTAAGTGTATTTATTTCGTTTTTCTTTGATTCAATTTTTTTAGATAAACTGTCTTTATCAATTTGTAATTGTTGCGTATTTTTTAAATTATCAGCAAGTATTTTTAGTTTTTCTGAGATTGAATTTAATTCAAAATCAATTTTAGAAATATTTGTTAAATCACAATCAATATTTAAAGTTTTTGATTTTAATTTCAGTTTTTTTACAACTTCTAAAATTGAATTTATTTGAGTTTGTAAAGCTTCAGTATTTATATTTAATGCTGTTTCTTTTATCTTTAAAGCTACTTTTGATTCTTCTAAATTTTTTAAAATATTTTTTCTTTCGATAAATATTTTTTCAGATTCTGAAACGCCAACAACTTCCAACTTTTCTGCAAACGGATGTTCTTCTGAACCACATAAACCACAAGGTTCACCTTTTTTTAATTTTTTACGGTCGGCCTCGTAATTAGCGATACTTTTTTCTAAATTCAGAATTTTTTCAGCATCTTTAACTGATATTTCTTGTTTTGAAATATCAGTTTTAAGACTTTCAATTTTTTCTTTACAATTGATTAATTCAGTTGATAAATTTGCTTTTTGAGTTGTTTTTTCAGATTGTTCTTTCTCATTTTTCAGAATTTCTTCAGATAAATTTTTAAGTTCTTTCCAATTATTCTCTGATGTAGAAAGTGTTTTTTGATTTGCTAATAAATCAGCAATTTTATTTTTTGATAACTTTGTTTTTATAACTAAAATTTCTTTTTCAAACTTTTCAATTTCGATATTTTCTTTAGATAAATAATCAGTTTTTTCTTTTAAAGATGTCTTTATTTTTTTTACTTCTTCATTTTTTCCATCAATAAAAAAAGCATTTTCTTTTAAAGTTTTTTTATGTGCTTTTAAAGTAATTAACTCTGAATTCCAACTAGAAATATGATTTTTAACTTCTAATAAAAATTTATTTTGATGTAATTTATTTTCATCAATTTTAATATTTCCTTTTATTTTATCTAAATCTGATTGTAGCTTATTTTCTTTATTTTTAAACTTTGTAATTTCTTCTTTTAACTCATTTAATTTTTTAGATGATTGAAAAGTAATATCAATTTCATTTTTTAACTGAGCATCTAAGTTTGTAATTTCATTAAATTTTGGCAACCAAATTTTAAATTCTTTATCTGTATTTTCTAAAGCTATTGTTTCATTTTTAACTTGATTTTCTAAATTTTTAATTTTAGGTATAAGCTCTTTTAATTCCTTTTCTATTTTTTCAACTTGATTCTTTTTATCAAAAATATTTTTATCATTTCTTTTAAAATTTTGAATCAATTCTATAAAAGGAGATGCTTTTTCATCTAAAGATAATAAGCTTAATTCTTGTTTATAATCATCAACAAAAAGAGATAGTTTTTGAGTTTCTTTTTCCAGAGTTACATCTTTATCAAGTAATTTTTGATAATTTATATACCAATTGATAACAGCTGCAATTTTTACTATTTCTTGTTCATTTTTAGCAATATCGGTTGATAAAATTGCTGATTTTTGTGATAATTCTTCTTTTTCTTCTTTTGATAAAATATCATCAGCATTTATTTTACCTTTAATTATAGCTAATTTTTTTTCTTCGGATGATTTTCTATTTAAAATTTCTTCACCTATTTTTTTATAGATTTGTTCGCCAGTAATTTGCTCTAATAATTTTCCTTTTTCAGGACCTTTTGCTGATAAAAAAGATGCGAATTCACCTTGAGCTAAGAGTACAGATCGTAAAAATTGATTGTAATCTAATTGCGTTACTTTTTCAACTTCTTCAATATATTTTCTTTTCTGATTTGCTATTATTTTCTCGGTAGATAAATTTTTTAAACTAACTGTTTCAATAGGATTTTTTAAAAGAACTCCTGCTTTATTTGCTAATCGTATGCCCCAATATCCTTCATAAATAAAATTATTATTTTCGAAAGTAACACTAGTAAAAGCATCATTTGCACCATGACTAACAACATCAATTAAAGTTCCTTTTGTTCCTTTAAAACGAGGAATATTATGATACAAAGCAATTGTAATTGCATCTAAAATTGTCGTTTTTCCTGCTCCTGTAACTCCTGTTATAGCGTATAAACCAACATCTTTAAAGTTTTCATTTTCAAAATCGATAACAATTGGAGTTTCTGATTTTAAGGAGTTTATATTTTGTAATGTTATCTTTAAAATTTTCATAACAAATTTTTATTGATTTTTTTTTGAATTATTATTGTTTTTTAACTGCTTGTAAAACTTCATTAAAAGCATCCCAAACTTGCTGATTTTCTTCTAAATCAAAATCCATTTCTTCACACTTTAATTTAAAAACTTCGGTAGGAACTAATTCTTTTATGGAGGTTGCATCTGCTAATAATTCTTCAATTCCTTTTATTTTTCGTTGATTTTTTAAGCTGATTTTTAATATTTCAAAATCGTATGATTCGGAAGCTATTTTTAATTCATCAGTTTGTATGGTATTATCTTCATCTAAAACAATTTCTATCCAAGGTTTTAATTGATACGAATTGGAAATGATACTCGGAAATTTAGCGATACAATCTTCCATACTTCCTTTTAGTTTGTAAAATTCTCTAAAATTAGGAATGATAATATCTTCAATATTGGTGATTTTATTTGCTGATACTTCTAAAACAATAATTTTTTTATCATAATTAAGTTCACTAAAACTTAAAATATTTGGAGAACCTGAATATCTAATTTTATCATTTTCGCCAACTATTTGCGGTCTGTGTAAATGTCCTAAAGCTACATAATCAAAATACGTTGGAAAATCTTCGGCACCGATATGCCCCAGCGTTCCTACATAAATATTTTGTTCGCTGTCAGAAACCGAACCGCCCGTAGCAAATAAATGTCCCATGGCAATAACGGGTGCATTGCTGGTATTTATTTTTTCACATTCAATAGCTATTTCTTGATAATGATTGATTAAAGCTTTTTTATATTTATCGGTTAAATCATCAAACGATTCACCAGCTACGGCACGCCTGATATCGCCATCACGTAAATACGGAACAGCTCCAATAATTACTTTTTCATTATTTATAGTTATTTCAAAAACCTCATCCGCACTATTTTCGGTGGCTTTACCAACTACTTTTATCGATAAGGCATTTAATAATTCTTTAGGAGCGTTTAAAGTTCCTGGTGAATCATGATTTCCGCCTGTAATAATGATATTTTTACAGGAAGTTTTTTGAAGTTTTACCAAAAAATTATAATACATCGCTAAACTTTGATTTGAGGGCGAACCGGTATCAAAAACATCTCCTGAAATTAAAAGCAAATCTATTTTTTCATCAATAATATAATTTTCTATCCAATTTAAAAATAATGTTTGCTCTGCTAATTGCGATTGTTCGTGTAATCGATGTCCTAAATGCCAATCGGCAGTATGAAGTATTTTCATTTTATTGATGTTTAACGATTATATTTTATATCTTGTCAATAGGTAAAAATACGTTACTTTATAATTTATCTGAAAAAATAAAAGTAGATATCAGTTATATCTTAATATTTTATCAAAAAAAGATTATTTTACAAAAAATAACAGAAAAATATTCGTATATTTCTTGAGTTTCATAAATTGTTTTTCGTGACTTTTTTTTCATCTTTGTATCCTAAATAATGAATACTTAATTTTAATTATTAAAAAATAAAAAAATGTCAATATCAGATTTATATTCTACAGGAAAACACAAACAAGAAATAGGACACTTTGCAAGTGTTGTAAAAATTGCAAAAACTGATGGCACTATTTCAGAAAAAGAACAACAATTATTAGAAAGAGTTGCAAAAAAATTAAACATTGACCAAACAGAATATACGGCAGTTTTAAAAAGTCCTGAAAAATATCCTGTAAACCCTCCTGTGAGTTATGACGAGCGTATTGAGCGTTTATATCGTTTAACCAAAATGGTTTTTGCTGATGAGCATGTAGATAAAAAAGAAGTAACTCTTATGCAAAAGATTGCTGTTGCCTTACAATTTCCTACCGATAACGTAGAAAAGGTTTGTGATGAAGCAATTCATTTAATAAATAATGATAATGATTTAGAAGATTTTACAACTGCTATTAAAAAAGTAAATACTATTTAAATGATATTATAATTAATAATTTTTTCAAAACAACCCCTCTTTAAATGATAAATAAAGTTATACTTACTGTACTCCTTGGTTTTTCAATCAATTTATGTTCACAAAATTTAAATGATTCATGGCAAATAGGTATTGGTATGGGTATTACACATTTTAATGAATCGAATGCCGCTTTTATTGGTGATACCAATATGTTTCAAGTACCAGTACTTAATTTAACCGTGCCAATTAGTAAACGTTTATCAGTTAATGGAGCGATGTCAGTAAATACGATTGACAATGTGGGTTTTATGGAAAATGAAGTTCGTTATTTTTCTATGGATGCTTCATTACGTTATAATTTTAATGCAATTTTCGATAAATTTAGCCCCTATATTTTTACAGGTGGAAGTATTGTTGACTCTGAATTAAAAGCAACTCCTACCTTAAATATTGGAGCGGGTGGTATTTATTGGTTTACCGACAGAATTGGTTTAAATCCGCAACTATATTACAAGCATTCTTTTGATAGTTATCAAAGTATGCGTTCGCATATTCAAACTACTTTATCGGTTGTGTTTAACCTTAATTGGAACGCTAATAACCGTAATCGTAATGGGTCACAATCAAGACCTGATTGTTATTATAATAAATATTAATAACTATTTTTATACTAAAAAACGCCACTTTATAAAGTGGCGTTTTATATTTATTATCTTATTATGATAACTTTTCGATGGCATTTTTAATTCTTGCAATCGTATTTTCTTTTCCAATCATTGTCATGATATCAAATAAATCAGGACCTGCTAATTTACCTACTAAACTTAAACGAAGCGGTTGCATTACTTTACCAAAACCAATTTCTTTTGATGTTATCCATCCTTTAATTTCAGTTTGAGCGTTTTCTATGGTAAAATCTTCAATGCTAGAAATTACGGTAATTAATTCTTGCATTAATTCGCTAGTAGTTTCTTTCCATTGTTTTTTGGCTGCTTTTTCATCATATGCTGATGGATTTTCAAAGAAAAAATTGGATAATTCCCAAAAATCAGCAACAAACGTAGCACGCTCTTTTATTAATGATACTATTTTTTGAGTGAAATTTTCATCCGCAGTAATTCCTTTTTCTTCAAGAATAGGAATATATAAAGCGGTTAATTCTTCATCAGATTTTGTCTGTAAATATTGCTGATTAAACCACTTTGTTTTGTCTGGACTAAATTTCGCTCCTGATTTACTAACTCTACTTAAATCAAAAGCTTCAACTAATTCTTCTAATGAAAAAATTTCTTGCTCCGTACCAGGATTCCATCCTAATAAAGCTAACATATTTATAAAAGCATCGTTAAAATAACCGTCTTCTTTATATCCTCTTGAAATATCAGCAGTTTGTTCATTGGTATATTCTAATGGAAATACAGGAAATCCTAATTTATCACCATCACGTTTACTTAATTTTCCTTTTCCTACAGGTTTTAAAATTAAAGGTAAATGTGCAAATTTTGGAGCTTTCCAATCAAAAGCACGATATAATAAAATATGTAATGCCATTGATGGTAACCATTCTTCACCACGAATAACGTGCGAAATTTCCATTAAATGGTCATCAACAATATTTGCTAAATGATAGGTTGGCATTCCATCCGATTTAAACAATACCTTATCATCTAAAACATTGGTATCAATTTTAATTTTTCCACGGATTTCATCTTCTAAAATCAAGGTTTCATCTTGTGGCGTTTTAAAACGAACAACATATTTATCGCCCGCAGCTAATTTAGCTTCAACTTCTTCAGATGAAAGTGCTAATGAACTGTTTAATTTCTCACGATTATGCCAATTATAAGTAAACGTTTTTCCGTTTTCTTCATGGTTTTTACGATGTGCATCTAACTCTTCATCAGTATCAAACGCATAATAAGCCCAACCATTTTTTAATAAAATATCGGCATATTCTTTATATAGTTCTTTACGTTCTGACTGACGGTAAGGTCCGAATTTTTCATTATTATTTGGTCCTTCATCAAAAGGTATATTACACCATTCTAAAGCATCAACTATATATTGTTCGGCATTTTTAACATAACGAGTTTGGTCAGTATCTTCAATACGTAACACAAAAGTTCCGTTATATTTTTTAGCGAATAAATAGTTAAATAAAGCAGTTCTTACACCACCAATATGTAAAGGTCCTGTTGGGCTAGGAGCAAAGCGTACTCTTACGTTATCAGTCATTTTTTGTTGATTTGAAGCTACAAATATAGTTGATAATCTAATTTTATTATAAAATAGTGTATCTTTAGTTAGAAAATAAAATACAAAAAGAGATAACTTTATTAATTATCTCTTTTTTCTAATTTTTTTAAAAAATTATTTTGTAAACTCAATAATCTCTGCAGTTACTCTTGTAAGGACTTTTGTATCATGTTCTATAATATCAGTAGTTATATTTATCAAAGCTCTACTTCCTGTTAATTCTACTCCTGCATTTTTTGCATTTTCAATTAAATTAAGTTTTGCTTGTACTAATGCACCTTCATTATTTTTAAAATTAAATTTTTTCTTTTTTGAATAAGATTCTCCTGAAAAAGACCCTAAACACTTAAAATTAGCTTGATTTAAAACAACTTGAGTTTGATTGTGTTGTCCTATATCTCCTAAATACCTACTTGTTTTACAAGAAATAGATACTACAGCTACTACAGCTAAAATCATTAATTTTTTCATATATTTTTTTTTAAATAAAATTTTTGTCTAAAATACAGAAAAAAACACGTAATTTAAAATTCGTTTATAGATGTTCTGTTTTTTACATAACACTATGTATTCAATAATATGGCAAACTTTAATACAATAGAACAAAAATTACAGCTGTTTAGTAAAAAATACTATACAAGCGAATTAATAAAAGGAAGCATTTTATTTATTTCTTTAGGTTTAATATACCTTTTATTTACGCTATTTATAGAGCATTTTTTATGGCTTAAACCCAATGCAAGAACTTTATTATTCTGGTTATTTATTTTTGTACAATTATTTTTATTGATACGTTTTATATGTTTTCCTATATTTAAAATTATAGGATTAAAACAAGGAATTTCTTTTGAAGAAGCATCAAAAATAATAGGAAGTCATTTTCCTGAAATACAAGATAAACTATTAAATCTGCTGCAATTAAATCAAAATAATACTAAATCTGATTTATTAATAGCTAGTATCAATCAAAAATCAGAAGAAATACAACCTGTTTCTTTTAACAAAGCAATCGATTTTAAAACTAATATTCGCTACTTAAAATATGTGTTAATTCCGCTAATTATTTGGGGATTATTTTTTTTAACAGGTACTTCTAAACAATTATCTGAAAGTTTTAATCGAGTGGTAAATCATTCGGTAGCTTATAAAGCTCCTGCGCCTTTTTACTTTAATATCACCTCAAAAAACTTGACTGTTATTAAAGAAAAAGACATTACTGTGTACGTACAAATAACAGGAAAAACTGTTCCTGAAGAAGTGAAGATTCATTTTAATAAACAACAATATTTCTTCAAAAATGAAGGAAATGGTTTGTTTTCTTATACTTTTACACAAGTACAAAATCCTATTGATTTTTATGCAAGTGCAAATGGCATTACTTCGGATATTTTTAAAATATCGATAATAAATACGCCTTCGATTCAAAATATTTCATTGCATTTAACCTATCCGAACTATATCAAAAAGAAAAATGAAATCATTAAAAACACAGGAAATATAATTGTTCCACAAGGAACAATTGTAAAATGGGCAGTTAAAACTTCTGAAACTGATAGTGTTCATTTACTTTCAAAGAACAAACGTTTTGCTTTTTTAAAGGATACTAAAAATAAATTTCAATTTAAAAAACAAGTAAAAAAGGCACTCAATTATCAAATTACAACGACCAATAAAAATTTAAAAGATTACGAAAAATTACAATTTTCGATTGGAGTTACTAAAGATGAATATCCGACAATTAATGTAAAATCTAATATTGATAGTATATCGCGTGGAAATGCACAGTTTGTAGGGCAAATTTCTGATGATTATGGTTTCAAAAAATTAGAATTAGTTTATTATGATAAAAACAATAGTCAACAAAATCAAAAAATTAAAAGAATAGAACTTACTAAAAACACCTTACAAACCTTCTTTTTTGAATTTCCTGATAACTTGAATTTACAAAAAGGAGTTAACTACGAAATGTATTTTCAAGTATTTGATAACGATATTATTAACGGTAGTAAAAAAACTAAAAGTCAGAAATTTTCTTATCGACAAAAAACAAAAAATCAAATTGAAACGGAACTTTTACAAGAACAACGTAATCATATTCAAAATTTAGAAAAGTCTTTAAGTAAGCAAAAAGAAGATAAAAAATCATTAGAAAAAATTCAGTTTGAGCTTCAAAATAAGAAAAATGTAAACTGGAATAATCAGAAAAAAATTGAAAGTTTAATTAAGCGTCAAAATCAATATAAAAAAATGATGCAACGACAAACTGATAATTTAAAAGAAAATTTTTCGGAGAAAAAAGAGAAAAATGAAGCCTTAAAAGAAAAGAAAGAAGACTTAAAAAAACGAATTGAAGAGCTTAAAAAATTAGATAAACAACAAAAATTACTAGACGAACTTGAAAAGTTAGCCGAAAAATTAAATAGAGAAGATTTACTGAAAAAAACTAAAGAATTAGCCGAACAAAACAAACAGCAAGAAAAAAGTTTAGAGCGTATTTTAGAAATGACCAAGCGTTTTTATATGGAACAAAAAATGCAAAAAATAGCTGATAATTTAAAAGATTTATCAAAAAAACAAAAAGATTTAAGTAAAAAAGAAACATCTAAAGAAGCTAATAAAAAAGCTTCCGAAAAAAATAATATTGAAAAAATAAAAGAAGAACAACAAAAGATAAACAACGATTTTCAGAAAATTAAAAAAGAGCTAAACGAACTTAAAAAAGATAATAAAAATTTAAAATCTCCAATGGAAATTCCAAAAATGGAAGATTTAGCAAAACAAGCTCAAAAAGAATTAAACAAAGCAAAAGAAAATTTAGAAAAGAAAAACGAATCTGAATCGAAAAAAAATCAGAAAAAAGCTTCTGATAAAATGGATGAAATGTCTCAAAAAATGCAAAAATCAATGCAACAAATGAGTGCCGAATCTGAAGAAGAAAACATGGAAGGTTTACGTCAGGTTTTAGAAAATTTAATTATGTTTTCTTTTAACCAAGAAGATTTAATGAATATGTTTTCAAAAAGTAATTCGGCACATCCTAATTTCGGAAAAAATTTACAAAAGCAATTTCAACTTAAAACTTATTTTGAACATATTGATGATAGTTTATTTGTTTTATCAATGAAAAATCCTAAAATATCTTCAAAAATTCAAGACCAACTTTCTTTAGCTCATTATAATTTAAATGAATCTTTAGAAAGTTTTGCCGATAATAAATTTCGACAAGGTATTACAAGTCAGCGCTATATTATGACTGCCGCAAATACCTTAGCCGATATGCTAAGCAACGCGCTTGATGCCATGAAAAACCCGAAACCTGGCAAAGGAAAAGGTAAGGGAAAAGGAAAATCTTTTAGCCTGCCCGACATCATTAAAAAGCAAAGCGAATTAATGAAAAAAATGAAAGATGGAATGAAAAAAGGAGGAAAACCTAAAGATGAAAAAGGAGGCAAAAAGAAAGGAAATAAATCAGGAAAAAAAGAAGGCGGAAATAAAAAAGGTAACGGCGAAAGTGAAAAACTAAATGACGAATTATATCAAATTTATAAAGAACAAGCCCAATTAAGACAGCAATTAGAAAAGGCGCTTCAACAAAATAAAAATGGAAAAGGCGGAAATGGGAATGCTAAAAAAGCCATAAAAAAAATGGAACAGCTAGAAAACGACATTTTAGAAAAAGGTTTTACCCAAAAAAATATTGACAGAATGCAGCAATTAAATTATCAATTACTGAAATTAGATAAAGCTACTTTTGAACAAAATAAAGGTAAAAAACGAAAATCTGACACTAATTTAAAGGAGTTTTATAGCAAAAATATCAAAAAATTAAAGTTTAAAAAGTTGTTTTATAACCAAACAGAAATATTAAACAGACAATCATTACCTTTGCAACCTGATTATAAAAAGAAGGTACAACAGTATTTTAGCCTTCCTAAAAGCAACAAATAATACTTAAAAATATTATTTTTAAACAACTAAAATAACATGATTGAATTTAATTACGAAACCGATTTTCAACTAAAAAATGAAGAAAAAACGGCACAATGGATTTTAAATTGTATCGAAAAAGAGGGTTTTGAATTAGGAGAAATAAACTATGTTTTTTGTGATGACACCTATTTACATAAAATGAATGTGGAGTTTTTACAACATGATACCTTAACAGATATTATCAGTTTCGATTATACCTTAGGAAAATTAGTTGGTGGAGATATTTTTATTTCGATTGAAAGAGTAAAAGAAAATGCAGAAGAGTTTAATGTATTATTTGAAAACGAATTGCACCGAGTTATTATTCATGGCGTATTGCACTACATGAAATACAAAGATAAAACGGATGAAGAAAAACAAATAATGCGTAGTAAAGAAAATGATTCTTTAAAACTTTTAAATTTAAACTAAAATCGTTCCTAATGGAACAGCTTTAAAAAATGAGTTTATTTAATACAACATACGATGTAATTGTAGTAGGTGGCGGACATGCTGGTAGTGAAGCTGCCGCAGCAAGTGCAAACATGGGAGCGCACACATTACTAATAACAATGAATCTTCAAAATATTGCTCAAATGAGCTGTAACCCTGCTATGGGTGGTATTGCGAAAGGACAAATAGTAAGAGAAATTGATGCCTTAGGTGGTTACAGTGGAATTGTAACCGATAAAACGGCTATTCAATTTAAGATGCTTAACAAATCGAAAGGACCTGCAATGTGGAGTCCTAGAGCACAATCTGACAGAATGCAATTTGCAGAATGTTGGAGAAATATGCTTGAAAAAACCGATAATTTAGATTTTTATCAAGATGCCGTAAACGGATTAATTTTTGATGAAAATAAAATTGTTGGCGTAAAAACAGCCTTAGGTTTAGAAATAAAAGCCAAAACAGTAATTATTACTGCAGGTACTTTTTTAAATGGATTAATCCATATTGGTGAAAAAACCTTTGGCGGTGGTAGAGCTGGTGAAGGTGCTTCAACTGGTATTACTGAAGATTTAGTTGAAAAAGGTTTTGAAGCTGGAAGGATGAAAACAGGAACTCCGCCAAGAGTTGATGCAAGGTCTTTAGATTTTTCTAAAATGACTGAACAACCTGGTGATGAAAATCCTGAGAAATTTTCTTACTTGCCAATTACTGAAAAATTAACCACACAGCGTTCTTGTTATTTAACCTATACAAATCAAAAAGTACACGATATTCTTCGTGAAGGTTTTGACCGTTCGCCAATGTTTAACGGTAGAATTAAATCAACAGGACCAAGATATTGCCCATCAGTAGAAGATAAAATTGACCGTTTTGCTGATAAAGAACGTCATCAAGTTTTTGTAGAACCTGAAGGATGGAATACCGTAGAAATTTATGTAAACGGATTTTCTACCTCATTACCTGAAGATGTTCAAGACAAAGCAATTAGACATATTGCAGGTTTTGAAAATGTAAAATTCTTACGTTTTGGATATGCTATTGAATATGATTTCTTTCAGCCAACACAATTAAAACACAACTTAGAAACTAAGTTAATTGAAAATTTATTTTTTGCAGGGCAAATTAACGGAACTACTGGTTACGAAGAAGCTGCTGCACAAGGTTTAATGGCAGGTGTAAATGCGGCTTTAAAAACTCAAAATAAAGAACCTTTTATCTTAAAAAGAAGTGAGGCTTATATTGGAGTTTTAATTGATGATTTAATTACAAAAGGAACAGAAGAACCTTACAGAATGTTTACTTCTCGTGCCGAATATAGAACGTTATTAAGACAAGATAATGCTGATTTACGTTTAACAGAAATAGCTTATAATCTTGGTTTAGCATCTAAAGAAAGGTTAGATAGAGTAATAAATAAGAGAACTAAAACAGCCGAGCTTGTTAAATTTGTAGAAAATTTAAGTGTTAAACAACAAGAAGTAAATCCTATTTTAGAAAGTAAAGGACTTAGTTTAATTAATCAATCAGTTAAATTATTTAAAATTGCTACTAGACCACAATTAACATTTAATGATTTTAGAGTTATTGAAAAACTAGAAAATTATCTTCAAGAAAATGAAATAGATAAAGAAATAATTGAACAAGTTGAAATTCACTTGAAATATTCTGGTTATATTGAAAAGGAAAAAAATAATGCCGACAAATTAAACCGATTAGAAAACGTTAAAATTCCTGCTAAATTCGATTTTAATAAAGTTCATTCATTATCACATGAAGCTAGAGAGAAATTAAATAAAATTCAGCCAACTTCAATATCACAAGCTAGTAGAATAAGTGGTGTATCACCAAGTGATATTTCTGTTTTATTAGTTTACATGGGAAGATAATAATTAAAAAAAATGATAAAAAAACGTTCCTTATGGAGCGTTTTTTTTTACGTATTATTGCAATAATAAAGCATCAATATTCAGCTTAGAACATCATAAAAAATAAAAAATTGGAAACAACAAAAGAGCTTTACAAAAATCTTACACCATTACTAAATTGTATAGATCATACGGTTTCTGATGAAAGTTACGAAGTAATGTATAACAAAAAATATGATATGCTTGTTACTTCACCTGTTCCTCAAAATTTAGAAAACTACTATGTAAGTGATGCTTATATTTCACATACTGATAGTAAAAAAACGCTGTTTGATAAAGTATATCAACTAGTAAAAAATCATACTTTAAAACAAAAATTAAAATTGATAAATTCTTTTAAATCCGAAGAAAAAACAATTTTAGATGTAGGTGCTGGTACTGGTGATTTTTTAAAAGTTTGTAAAGAAAATAATTGGAAAGTATCAGGAGTTGAACCATCAGAAAAAGCTAGAAACTTTGCTTCAAAAAAAAATATTGAACTTCAAGAAGATATTTCAAACTATAAAGGAGAACAATTTGATGTTATTTCTCTTTGGCATGTTTTAGAGCATGTTCCTAATTTAATTGAATATACAAATCAATTAAAAAAATTATTAAAACCAAATGGTGTTTTAATTATTGCAGTGCCAAATTATAAAAGTTACGATGCTAAAAAGTATAAAGAATTTTGGGCGGCTTATGATGTTCCAAGACATTTATGGCATTTTTCTAAAACAGCGATAAAAAAAATATTTGCAACTACTAATATGAAAGTTGTAAAAATACTTCCAATGAAATTTGATGCTTTTTATGTTTCTTTATTATCAGAAAAATATAAAAATAATACATCAAAACCAATTAGTGCTTTTTTTACAGGATTAACATCAAATATAAAAGCAAATAAAAATGGAGAGTACTCTTCTTTAATTTTTTTGATAAAAAACAATTAAAATCATTTTAAATATGTTTTTATGTATTTAAAATAAATAAACACATATTTATATTGTTAAATATAAAAAACCTCTTAAATAATTATTTTAAGAGGTTTTTTGTATAATTAAAAATTATTACTATTTTTTTTATTATAAATTTTAATTATTTAATAAGTGCATTCCTAAAACTGTTACAATAAAATAGACTGCTAACGACATTGCTCCTGGATAATCTTTAGCTAGTCTTTGACCTATCAAAAGAAAAATTAAACAGAGTGCTGAAATTTGAACTCCTAATAATGCTAAATTAGCATCATTCATTGTTATCAAATTAAAAATTCCGATAAACATAAAAGCTCCAGCAATTAATTCCATCACTAAAATTACCATCAATAAAAGTGGTACTGAGTTTTTTAATGGCGAATCTTTAAAATGTTCTTTGATAAAAGCAACATTTCCACTCCAATCAGAAACCTTATCAATACCCGATTGTAAAAAAGTAACAATTAAAAAAAGTAAAATTAAAATTACTGTTCCATGTTGTTGAATAACTTCCATATAATTGATTTTTAAATTATTTTTAAATAAAAAATTAGTAACAAAACTAAAGAAAAACCTTCTATAAATATCTATTATAAATAGTATCTTTAACCAATACTTAAAATTACTAACTAAAAAAATTAAAACTATGTCTGTTTATTTATATCCAATTATATTCTTTGGATTAATTATTTTATTAAAATCTTTTTTTACCGTCAAACAACAAACAGCTGCTGTTATTGAACGTTTTGGTAAATTTCACAGTATTCGTCAATCAGGATTACATTTAAAAATTCCATTAGTTGATAATATTGCAGGAAAATTAAGTTTAAAAATTCAACAATTAGATGTAATTATTGAAACTAAAACATTAGATAATGTTTTTGTAAAACTAAAAGTATCGGTTCAATATAAAGTTATAAAAGAAAAAGTATATGATTCATTTTATAAATTAGATTATCCTCACGATCAAATAACTTCTTATGTATTTGATGTAGTTCGTGCCGAAGTTCCTAAAATGATTTTAGATGATGTTTTCTTAAAAAAAGATGATATAGCCATTGCTGTAAAATCAGAATTAAATGAAGCAATGATGACTTACGGATACGATATTATTAAAACATTAGTTACTGATATTGACCCTGATGCACAAGTAAAAGAAGCAATGAACCGTATTAATGCTGCTGATAGAGAAAAAACTGCGGCTCAATATGAAGGTGATGCACAACGTATTTTAATTGTTGAAAGAGCTAAAGCAGAAGCAGAAAGTAAACGTTTACAAGGTAAAGGTATTGCTGATCAGCGTAGAGAAATTGCACGTGGTTTAGAAGAATCTGTCGAAGTTTTAAATAGAGCAGGAATTAACTCACAAGAAGCATCGGCATTAATTGTAATTACACAACATTACGATACATTACAATCTATTGGTGCTGATACAAATAGTAACTTAATTTTACTACCAAATAACCCAAATGCAGCAAGTTCTATGTTAAATGATATGGTAGCTAGTTTTGCAGCTACAAATCAAATAGGCGAAAGTATGAAGGAAAGTAAGAACCTTAAAAAAGACGCATAATATTATGATTATAACTACAACACCTAACATCGAAAATAAGCCAGCTAAAGAGTATTTAGGAATTGTTACTGGTGAAACAATTATTGGAGCTAATTTTATTAAAGATTTTTTTGCAGGAATTAGAGATATTGTTGGAGGACGTTCTAGTTCATATGAAAAAGTATTGCGAGAAGCAAAAGATACATCTTTACAAGAAATGCAAGAAAGAGCTAAATCTTTAGGTGCAGACGCTATTGTTGGTGTCGATTTAGATTATGAAACCGTAGGACCAAATGGCGGAATGCTAATGGTAACAGCCTCAGGAACGGCAATTAAATTTTAAAAATCACTTTATATATTAATTCTATAAATGAAAAAAACCGAAGTAGATACTTCGGTTTTTTTATCTAAAATAATTATTTATTTTTTTTCTTCAGAAGACTTTTTAATTTCTTCACTTTTTTCAGCTAATTCTTCTTCCGATTTAGTTGCATCTTTAAATTCTTTGATTCCTGTACCTAAACCTTTCATTAATTCTGGAATTTTTTTACCTCCAAACATTAACAATGCTAATCCAACTACCAAAGCTATTTGCATTGGTCCAATCATTCCTAAAAATATACTAAGTGAAATCATTTTATTAAATTTTACATTACAAAGATACTAAATTAAACTCGCTGTTCAATTACTCCACCGATTACTTTTTTTTGTTTCAAAATTTCTGGAGTTCCTTTATAAAAAATAGAACCACCAAAAGAAACTTTAGCATCTAATGTTTCACCAGCATTTACTTCAACTTTAGCTCCTGAACCTGCTCGAACATAATTTAAGTCGGTTACCGTTAAATTATACCCATGATACATACCTCCTAAATTAGCCGTTACATTTTGATTTTTAGTTGATCCTGAAAGTTTTATAACAGCTCCCGATGAACTTTTAACCGTTAAATGTTTCACTTTAACAACCATATTAATAAAAGCACCTTCTTGTGCTTTTATTTCAATTGCTGGCTGTTCCATTATTTTTGCGGTAATTATTGCACCTTCATTTGCGTCAATTACACCTAAATTTGATTGATAATAAAGCGTTACTTTAACTGTACCATCGGCAGTTGTTTCAGGAAATTTTAACGATAATTTTAACGTATTATTTTTACTTTTAACTGTTACCTTATCTGCTTTTTCTCCTGTAACAACCACTTTATTTTCTGTTGATTTTACTAAAAGTACATCAATACCGTTAAATACTTTTACCTCTGTAAATTCACCTATTTTTTTTGTAATCGTTGTTTGAGCAGCTGCTAAAAACGACATCAAAATCAAACTTAAAAACATTATTTTTTTAATCATAATTATTGTTAGTTACTTGATACATCCAATAATTGTACCAATACAATAAAGAAAAAAACTGTTTTTTATTGTATTGGCATCTATAAATTAATGTGATACTAAATGAAAATCTAAATGTTTACGTTCTAAATCTGTATTTTTTACCTTTACAACAACTTTATCTCCTAATTGAATTATGTTATTAGATGACTGTCCTACAATGGCATACTGTTTTTCATCAAAAGTATAATAATCATCTTTTATGTCTCTAATTCTAACCATTCCTTCACATTTATTAGAAGTAATTTCTACATAAATTCCCCATTCGGTAACACCTGAAATAACACCTTCAAATTCTTCATCTTGATGATCTTTCATGTACTTTATTTGCATATATTTTATGCTAGAACGTTCTGCTTTTGCAGCTAATTCTTCCATTTGTGATGAGTGCTTACATTTTACTTCATATTCATCAGCTTTTGGCGAAGTTCCTCCATCTAAATAATGTTGTAATAAACGGTGTGTCATTACATCAGGATAACGACGAATTGGCGATGTAAAATGCGAATAATAATCAAAAGCTAAACCATAATGTCCAATATTTTGAGTTGTATAAGCAGCTTTACTCATCGAACGAATTGCTAAAGTTTCTACCATATTGGCTTCTCCTTTACCCTGAACATCATTTAATAATTTATTTAAAGATTGTGATGTTTTTTCTTTAGTTTCGGTATCTATTTTGTACCCAAATTTATTGATAATATTCTGTAAAGAAGCTAATTTATCAATATTTGGTTCATCGTGTGTACGATATATAAAAGTACTTTTTGTTTCTTTTCCTTTAGAAAAACCAATAAATTCGGCTACTTTTCTGTTTGCTAATAACATAAATTCTTCAATAAGTTTATTAGCATCTTTCGATTCTTTAAAGAAAACTCCCACAGGATTTGCTTTTTCATCTAAATCAAACTTTACTTCTACTCTATCAAATGAAATTGCGCCTGCTTTCATACGTTTTTTACGTAATTTTTTGGCTAATTCATCTAGTTTTAAAGTAGCTTCAACTATTTCTGGAGCTACTTTAAAACTTTTATCAATAATTGAAATATCTACAGGCATTTCGTAGGCTTCAATATTTTCTGATAATTTACAGTTTTCTATAATTGATTGTGCTTCTTCGTAAGCAAAACGCTGGTCGGAATATGTTACTGTTCTACCAAACCATTTGTTAATAATTTGAGCTTTTTCATTCATTTCAAAAACTGCTGAAAAAGTTAATTTTTCTTCATGCGGACGTAAAGAACAAACTCCGTTACTTAACATTTCTGGTAACATTGGCACTACTCTATCTACTAAATAAACTGATGTTGCTCTATCATAAGCTTCATCATCTAAAATAGTTTTTGGTTGTAAATAATGCGAAACATCGGCAATATGAACTCCTATTTCATAATTTCCGTTTTCTAATTTTGTAAATGATAATGCATCATCAAAATCTTTAGCATCTTTTGGGTCAATGGTAAAGGTTAAATCTTTACGCATATCTCTTCTTTTTGAAATTTCGTTCTCAGTAATTTCAATAGGTAAATTTTCGGCTTCTTTTTCTACTTCTTCAGGAAATTCATAAGGCAAACCATATTCTAATAAAATAGAATGTATTTCGGTTTCATGTTCGCCTGGTTTACCTAAAACTTGTGTAATTTTTCCAAACGGATTTTTAGAATTTTGTGGCCAATCAGTCATTTTTACAACAACTTTTTCACCGTCTTGTGCTCCGTTTAATTTATTTTGAGAGATAAATAAATCCACAGGCATTTTTTGATTATCAGGAATTACAAATCCAAAATTTTTGTTCATTTGTAAAATACCTACAAATTCTGTTTTTTTACGTTCAATTATTTCAACAACTTCAGCTTCTAATTTAGAAGACCTTCTTTTATTATAAACAAAAACTTTAACAGTATCTTGATGTAATCCTTTTCCTAAATTTATTGCAGGAATAAAAATATCATTTTCAAAATCATCAGACATAAAATATGCATTTCCTGTTGATGTTACATCTAAAGTTCCAATATGATATTTTCGGTCGTTATTTATTTGATATTTACCTCTATCAACTTCTTTAATTTTTTTTGTTTCGTATAATTCTACTAATTTTTTAAGTACTTGGCTTTTTCCATCACCATCAGAAATACCAATTTTACTTGCAATCTGTTTGTAATTATATGTTTTTGAAGTGTCTTCTTTTAATATTTTGAAAATCTTTAAAGTTAAGTCTTTAATTACTTTTCCCTTTTTTTTATATATTTTTTTCTTTCTAGTCATTAATCTTTCGTCTTATTGTTAATTATCACCAAAATA